>PGZG01000092.1 GCA_002840115.1 Gammaproteobacteria bacterium HGW-Gammaproteobacteria-14
CCTTTGACGGATGCAGATCGAGAGCGCCTGCTGGCCTTTTGCCAGGAGCGTGATTGGCATTGCTATTTGCAACCCGGCAATGAGCAGTCAGTGCATCGAATCTGGCCAGAGCAGGGCGAGCAACGATTGTACTACCGTCACCCGTCAGCAGAATTGACGATGGGGTTCCACCCCAATGACTTTACTCAGGTTAATGGGGCGATTAACCGGGATATGGTGCCTTTGGCACTGGAGCTGCTTGATATTCAGCCGCAGCATCGAGTGCTTGATCTGTTTTGCGGCTTGGGTAATTTCACCTTGCCGATGGCTCGTCGTGCGGCTCATGTAAGCGGTGTGGAAGGTAGCCAGACAATGGTCGAGAGGGGGTATGAAAATGCCCGTCGTAACGGCATTGAAAATGCGGATTTTTACGCTTTCGATCTGACCCGCGATGTCACAGGAGAGGCATGGGCAACGGCGCATTATGACCGCATTCTGGTCGACCCTCCACGTTCGGGGGCGCTGGAAATGATGCCGCTGCTGGCAAAAATGGGAGCAAAAAAAGTGGTCTATGTATCCTGTAATCCGGCGACGCTGGCGCGTGATGCCGGGGAGCTGGTCAAGCACGGCTACCGGCTGGCGGCGGCGGGTGTGATGGATATGTTTCCTCACACAACCCATGTTGAATCCATTGCACTGTTTGAACGCTGATGGTTACGGTCCGGCGTCAACAGGCTGACGAAGCCGATCTGGATGGCAATTTTGATGACTGGCTCGACCGGGTCAGTGATCAGTGCCATTTGCCGGATCGGGCGTTGTTTGCCCAGGCGTGCCAATGGGCGCGGCAATGCGAAGATGCCGGCGAGCGAGCCGGGCGTGTTTGGCCCTATGGCATTGGCTGTTATCGCATCGGTCTGCAAATGGTTGGCATTCTGGTTGAGCTGCGTGCGGATGGCGCCATGTTGCCAGCAGCGGTGCTCTACCGTTCCGTACGGGAAGGTCACTTATCCCTGCTTGAAGTCGAACGTGAGTTTGGTGCTGAAACGGCGGGTTTGATCGAAGGTGTGCTGCGCATGGCGGCGATTGGTGCCGTGCTGAATCCGACTCGCAAGGCCGTATTGGGCCAGCATGATGGCCAGCTGGATAATGTTCGCAAAATGCTGGTGGCCATGGTCGACGATGTTCGAGTTGCCTTGCTGAAACTGGCGGAGCGAACCGTCATTATCCGGGCGGTGAAAGATGCGGATGATGTGCGTCGGCAAAAAGTTGCCCGTGAGGTGTTTGATATCTACGCTCCCTTGGCTCACCGTCTTGGCGTGGGGCAGCTTAAATGGGAACTGGAGGACCTGTCATTCCGTTATTTGCAACCCGGTGCCTATAAAAAAATCGCCAAACTATTAGATGAAAAGCGGCTGGCACGGGAAGGCTATATCGATAATGTTTTGTCGCAGCTGCGTCAGCAGTTGGAAAAGTTTGGCATTCAAGGCGCGGAGGTGCAGGGTCGGGCCAAGCATATCTATAGCATCTGGCGGAAGATGCAAAAAAAGCATCTCGATTTCTACGAGGTCTATGACGTCCGTGCCGTCCGTATTCTGGTGCAGAACCTGCGTGACTGTTATGCCGCACTCGGTGTTGTGCACTCCCTTTGGCAGCATGTACCGAAAGAGTTCGATGACTATATCGCCAATCCGAAAGAAAACGGCTATCAGAGCTTGCATACGGCGGTAGTGGGGCCGGAGCGCAAAATGCTCGAGGTGCAAATTCGCACCGCCGAGATGCATGAGGATGCCGAGCTTGGTGTGTGTGCGCATTGGCGCTACAAGGAAGGCAGCAAGCGGGATAAGCGCGGCGCGGACTATGAGCACAAGATTGCCTGGTTAAGACAGGTGCTTGAGTGGCATGACGAGCTGGGCGAGGCCAGTCTTGATAGCGTTGTGGCGGACCTGCGAGGTAATGAGGGCGACCATCGGGTGTATGTATTTACTCCCGAAGGGCACGTACTTGATATGGAGGCGGGCTCAACGCCGGTGGATTTTGCCTATCAGATTCATACCGAAGTAGGACACCGTTGCCGTGGTGCCAAGGTCAATGGCCATATTGTGCCGTTGAACTATGAAGTGAAAACCGGGGAACAGATTGAAATTTTAACCGCGAAAGAGGGTGGTCCGAGTCGGGACTGGCTAACTCCTTCTCTGGGATACGTAAAAACTGCTTCGGCCCGTGCCCGGATCCACCACTGGTTCAAGCGTCAGGATCGTGGTGCGCATATTGCCCAGGGCCGACAAATTCTTGATAAGGAACGCTCCCGTCTGGCGCTGGATAAAATGGATCTGGATGCGCTGGCTCCGGAATTGAACCTGAAAACCGGTGAGGATGTGTTGGCGGCGCTGGGTGCCGGTGATTTGCGTATTTCTCAGGTGGTCAATCAGGCGCAGGAGTTGCGCGCGCCGGGGCAGGGTCAGCAGGAGCTGGCTTTTGTGCCTTCCCGTCCGAGGTCTTCCGGTGAGGTGGATATCACCATTCAGGGCGTTGGTAATTTGATGACCCATATCGCCGCCTGTTGTCAGCCGGTGCCGGGTGATCCGGTAATGGGTTATATCACGCTGGGGCGTGGTGTCACGGTTCACCATGCAAACTGCCCGAATCTGCTGGCCATGCAGGGGGAGGATCCGGAGCGGGTGATTGAGGTGAGCTGGGGGCAGGCAGACCGGATCACTTATCCCGTGGATGTGTTTGTACGGGCTTGGGATCGTCAGGGGTTATTGCGGGATCTGTTGTCGGTGCTGGCGAATGAACGGGTAAATGTAACGGCGGCGCATACCGAATCTCACCCCCATGACAATACGGCAACCATGCTGTTAACCATTGAAATTTCATCGTTGGGTAATTTGGGCAAGGTGTTGGCGAAACTGGATCAGTTGCCGGGGGTTTTGGAAGTTCGGCGTTATAAAAAATAGCGCTTGTTTATAAGGCTTTTTGGAAGCAACGGTGCTGTCGTTGAGAGAGCGTGGGGAGTGACAGTGCGTTACAGTCGCTCCCCGATACTTGCTTGGTGTAACGCACTGTCACTCCCCACGCTCTTGTGGTGTCCTGCGAGTTAAGTGGGTTTCCGGTAAATCTTTCAGGAGAAACTGTTGGTGGCGAACATCAATGAGTTACTAGCCATTATGGCTACCTTGCGGGACCCGGAACGTGGTTGTGCCTGGGATCTGAAGCAGAGTTTCGACACGATCGCACCGTACACCATTGAGGAGGCTTTCGAAGTTGCTCAGGCTATTGCTGAGCGGGACTGGCCGGAGCTTCGTGAGGAGTTGGGGGATTTGCTGTTACAGGTGGTGTTCCATGCGCGTATGGCTCAGGAGCAGGGCCTGTTTTCTTTTGAGGATGTGGTGGCCACGCTGAATGAAAAGCTGGTGCGTCGTCACCCCCATGTGTTCGGTGAGCAGGGGACTCGAGACGTTCAGGAAATCAAGGAGGTCTGGGAGCAGATCAAGCAACAGGAGCGTGCCGATAAGGGGCGCTCCCACAGCAGTGTGCTGGAAGGGGTGCCTGCCGGTTTGCCGGCGCTACAGCGGGCAGTGAAAATACAGAAAAAGGCGGCCACCGTTGGCTTTGACTGGCCGAATCCGGTCGCGGTCTTGCCGCAGGTGCAGTCCGAGCTTGATGAGCTGGCTGAGGCTATGGAGGGAGCCGACCGCGCGCATATAGAAGAAGAGCTAGGGGATTTGCTGTTCAGCGCGGTGAATCTGGCGCGACAGTTAAAGCTGGATCCAGAGCTTGTGGTACGCCGGGCCACGGATAAGTTCGAGCGGCGCTTTCGTACTATGGAAAGCCGTGCCATGGAAAGCAAGGCAACCTTGGCAGAGCTGGACTCCGATGCTCTGGAGTTATTGTGGCAGCAGGTTAAAGGCCAACAGTAACCGCACCGGGAAAGTGGAAGTTCCCTTGTTTGGTGTTTGTCATATAAAGTTCATTCTTGTGAAACCTGAGCGTCATCTGCTCTCCCCATACTGCGCTCCAGCAGTCAGGAACTGGTTAGGCCGGTTTCTCAAATGCTATTAAACGCATACACATTGCCTGAATTGAGGAGAGGTTCGAATGAACAAGAAGCTGCTTGCCATCGCCATTGGCGCCGTAGTTGCAATGCCGGTCGCTGCTCTGGCCGATGTAACGGTCTATGGTCGCGCTCACGTATCCATCGATATGCTGGATGATGGTGCTGACTACAACGAACTGAACATGTCGAGCAACTCCTCACGGCTGGGTTTCAAAGCCGAGAAAGAAGCCGGTGACATGACTGGCTTTGTCCAGATTGAACAACAGGTAGATTTTGATCAGGGCGGCGCGTTCACTTCAGCCCGTGACACCTTTGTCGGTTTGAAAGGTGGCTTCGGTATGGTTCGCTTCGGCCAGTTCGACACCCCGTTTAAAGCCGCCCGTGGCCCCGCCAACCTGTTTGGTGATCAGGTCGGTGATATGCGCAACCTGACCCGCGTTGGTAACGGTCGTTTTGATGAGCGTTCACAGAACACCATTCACTTCCAGACCAGTGATATGGAAGGCCTACGTTTTAACCTGGCCTACACGTTGGGCGAAGGTGGTCCGAAAGTAGCTGATGCCAAGGACGAAGGTGTTAGCGCTTCTGTCACCTACAAACAAGATGCTCTGGATGTCGCGCTGGCTTTTGAGCAGTGGAGCGAAGACCACAGCCGCGGCGATCGCGATGGTATCCGTCTGGCCGCCGGCTATGGGTTAACTGATGACTTGAAGCTGGTTGGCTTCTTCCAGACCATCGACCACATAGATGATACTCTGGACGCTGATGTGCTGGGTCTCGGCGCAGAGTACAAACTGTCTGGCAAGACCGCTGTAAAAGGCATGTTTATGACCCGCAGTGCGGACCCGGATGATGCGGACTCCAGTCTGTTGGCGCTGGGTGTTGAGCACCGTCTGGATCGCTCGGTACGCGTCTATGCCAACTACGCCATGGTTATGAACGATGATAACGCCGCTCTTACCCCATGGGGGCAGGCTCGCACTGCAGTTCCTGCCGGTGCTGCGGGCGAAGATGCCAGTGGCCTGTCTCTGGGTCTGCGCGTCGATTTCTAAGTTGCCGAGTAAGCTGATAGATGGTTATTGGGTGATTTAGCAAGTAATACAGTGCCAACAGAACGTTGACACCAGCTTCTGCTAGCAGGGCTGATTCCCGGCCCGCCAATCGGCGGGCCTTTTTTATGCCTCTTCAGGGAGCGCTAACTGACCAAAATGTGTGCAGCTGCACCAAAACAGGTCTTTTCAACGTCATCTTAACGTCATATATTCGGATGGCTGGTGGCTTGCAGGCACCGGCTCGAACGTTCGAAGCTTCTAATAACCAGAAAAGGGATGACGAAATGAAAAAGACCTATCTGGCGGTCGCAATTGCCGCAGCATTCGCAGCACAAGGTGTAGTCCATGCGCAGGACTATCAAATGGAAGCAGGCTTGAGCTATGCCGATTTTGATCAGGCAGGCGCAAGTGACTCCGCTATTGGTCTGGACTTTACCTATCATATCGAAACGGTAAGCACCGATGGCCGTCCGTTGGCTGAGGCTGCTTTCCTGGGTCGTAACAGCAACGTTTCTGCTAACTACATTACTGTCGACGAAGCTGATGTTGACTCCTTCGGCCTGGGCATTGAGTACTGGTTCGACGATATTTATACCTCTGCTGAGTACACCGATTTTGATGGCGATGCCGAGTATGAAGTGCGTCTGGGTTATATGCTGGATGACGGCTTCCTGGTAAGCCTGGGTCTTGCAGATGGTGATGAAGTTGTTGATAGCACTATCAGTATTGCAGCGAAGTATGTTGCTGAAATGGGTGCCAACTTCGTTAATCTTGAAGCAGAGTATGCCGTTACTGATGATGTGAATGTGATCAACCTCAGTGCTGATTACTTTTTCACACGTGAGTTCAGTGCAGGTCTGCGAATCAGCGAGTCTGATATAGACGGCCTTGATACCGAGTTTGGTATTGGCGCCCGCTATTTCTTCGCTCCGACTATGAGTGTTGAACTGGAATACACAACCCAAGACGAAGATGACACCATCGGTCTGCGTGTTGCTGCACGCTTCTGATGTTGGTCAGTAAAGAGTAAAAAAATGCCCGCGAAAGCGGGCATTTTTTTATGGTTCCTATTCTATGGTCTTGATAAACCGGGCTGCCACTGAGAGTAGGAATTATTCCGTGTAACGACGCAATACCAATGACGCATTGGTGCCACCAAAGCCAAAGCTGTTGGACATTACTGTTGTCAGTGTTGCATCACGGCTGGCGGGAACAACAGGCATGCCCTCGGCTTGCTCGTCCAGGGCTTCAATATTGGCGGAACCGGCAATAAAGCCCTGCTCCAACATTAGTAGTGAATAAATCGCTTCTTGTACACCGGCGGCGCCCAGCGAGTGGCCGGACAGGGATTTGGTGGAGCTGAAGGGTGGCATCTTGTCACCGAACACTTCCCGAATAGCGCGCATTTCTGCCACATCACCTACCGGCGTACTGGTGCCATGGGTGTTGATATAGTCAATGGGGGTATCCGCAGTGGCCATCGCCTGGCGCATACAGCGTGCTGCTCCTTCGCCACTGGGGGCGACCATGTCATAGCCGTCGGATGTGGCGCCATAACCGACAATTTCGGCAATGATATTGGCACCACGGGCCTTGGCATGTTCAAGCTCTTCCAGCACCAGCATACCGCCACCACCGGCAATCACAAAACCATCGCGGTTAGCATCGTAGGCACGGGAAGCTTTTTCGGGAGTGTCATTGTACTTGCTCGATAGTGCCCCCATGGCGTCAAACAAAATGCTCAGGGTCCAGTGTTCTTCCTCACCACCGCCAGCAAAAATAATGTCCTGTTTGCCGAGCTGAATCAGCTCCATCGCGTTACCGATGCAATGGGCACTGGTGGCGCAGGCGGAGGAAATTGAATAATTCACTCCCTTAATCTGGAACGGCGTGGCCAGGCAGGCGGAGACGGTGCTGGCCATAACCCGAGGCACCATATAGGGGCCCACACGCTTGACACCCTTTTCTTTGGCGATGTTGGCCGCGTCGACCTGATTCATGGAGGAGTGTCCGCCGGAACCGGCAATCAACCCGGTTCGCTCATTGCTGACCTGTTCTGGGGACAGCCCGGCATGGGCAATGGCATCTTCCATGGCAACATAGGCGAAGGCCGCAGAGTCGCCCATAAAACGACGGGCTTTGCGATCAATCCGGGCATCAAGGTCAATATCAGGCACGC
>PGZG01000093.1 GCA_002840115.1 Gammaproteobacteria bacterium HGW-Gammaproteobacteria-14
CCAGGTCAACATCCGCAAACACCAACATTTCAGTATTGGGTACAGCCTCACTGATAATGCCGTCATGCGGGAAATAGAAGTCCGACGGCGTAAATACCGCCGACTGGGCATACTGAATATCCACATTATCCACCCGTGGCAGGTTACCCACCGAACCGGCAATGGCCACGTAACATTCATTCTCAATTGCCCGTGCTTGAGCGCAGTGCCGCACTCGCAGGTAACCATTTTTAGTATCGGTCCAGAACGGCACGAACAGAATTTCCATGCCCTCCTCGGCCAGAATTCGCGATAACTCCGGGAATTCGACGTCATAGCAAATCAGAATACCGACACGGCCAGCATCCGTTTCGAACACCTGCAAGACATCACCACCTTCGATCCCCCAGTCACGACGCTCGCCTGGTGTGATATGGATTTTCCGCTGTTCTTCGATCGTGCCATCACGACGACACAAATAAGCGATATTGAACACCTCGCCGTTGTCCACCAAAGGCATGGACCCGGCAATAATATTGATATTGTAGCTAACCGCCATATCGGATAAGGCTGTAGAGATTTCCGGCGTAAAGGTTGCCAAAAAACGAATAGCATCCAGCGAACTCAAATCGGCATCAAGCCCCATCAGCGGCGCACTGAAAAACTCCGGCAACACACAAAAATCGGCGCGATAGTCCGACAGGGCATCGACAAAAAACTCCACTTGGCTCAGCAAGTCTTCCACTGAATGGGCGGCACGCATACGGCGCTGCACCACACCAATACGCGCCACACTTTTACTGACATAGTCGGTGTCACTGGGGGGCTCGTAAAGGATGTTATCCCATTCCAGCAAGGTGGCATAACCCCGGGAACTGGCATCCTCTGGCAAGTAACGAGTCAATAATCGTTTAACATCAAAACCATTAGAAAGCTGGAACGACAAGATCTGATCATGCAGTTTTTGACGCTCCACCTGATCGATGTATTCGAGCACTGACATCTTGTCGGCCTGCTCGGCATAACCGGGCAATCGACCACCGGCAAGAATAGCGCGCAGATTTTCTTCCCGGCACAATTCCTTGCGTGCCTCATACAAACGCCGACCCAGACGGTAGCCGCGATATTCCGGGTGCACTAATACATCAAGCCCATACAGGGCATCACCATCTGGATTGTGGGAGTGCACCTGCTTTTCGTTAATCAGATCCTCATAGCGATGGGGATTGGAAAATCGGTCGTAGCTCACCTTGATGGTTAACGCTACGGCCACTAACTCATCATGATCTTCAATACAAAGCTGCCCATCCGGAAACAGGGTAATTAATGCCTCCAGCGTTTCTTGTGGCCAGGCGCCGCCAATATCCGGATAAACCATGTTCATCAGTCGCGCCAACTGTGGATAGTCTTCCTGTGTCAGGGGGCGCAAACGTAGTTTGGTGCTTTCCTCAGCCATGTGTACTCCAGCCTAGTGAGCTTTGACGAACGGGATCAGCCAGTGGGCATGCTGATTGCGCAACGCATCCTGTGCGTTGTTATAGAGGGCGATACCATCAGGGCGAATAAACAACACTGCGCCGCCATGAAGGCCGACATAACCGGCGCGTTGCTGATCAATAAAACCGGTATCGGGTTCAAAACGCAGGGCAATAGTGTTCGGGATCAACTCGTGCCCCACCACACCGTTCCCCAAAGGGTCGTCAACGGCATTACGATCACGGTACAAAGCCACCGAATCGCAACCGATACGCAACACCTGCCCACGATGAAAGTGCAGCAGGGTACAATTTTTCTGACCGCTGTCGGATTCGATAACTTCTTGATGGGCTACGATCATATCACTCATGGCGGCATTATAGCCTGCACAGCGTGACTCGGGGGAAACAGACCATGAATATTGTGATTCTCACCGGCGCCGGCATTTCCGCGGAATCAGGCATACGAACCTTCCGTGGCGCCGACGGCCTGTGGGAAAACCATCGCCTCGAAGATGTGGCAACACCGGAAGCCTTTGCCCGTAACCCGGCACTGGTGCAGCGTTTCTACAACGAGCGCCGTCGACAGCTGCAACTGCCGGAGATACAACCCAACGCCGCCCACCTTGCCCTCGCCCGCCTTGAGCAGGAATTGCCCGGCTCGGTAACCCTGATCACCCAGAACATTGACGACCTGCATGGCCGGGCAGGCTCAAGGAATATGGTTCACATGCATGGCGAGCTACTCAGTGTGTTTTGCACCCGTAGCAAAAAACGCCGTCGCTGGAACGAGGATCTGGCCACTGCGGAGCCCTGCGATTGCTGCCAACCGCCGGGCATACTCCGTCCAGATGTGGTCTGGTTCGGCGAAATTCCCTTGCAGATGGAACGCATTGAAGAGGCGCTGATGAACTGCCAGCTGTTTATCAGCATCGGCACCTCCGGCAATGTTTACCCGGCGGCGGGCTTTGTACGCCTGGCTCGACAAGCAGGGGCTCGCTGTATTGAGGTGAATATTGAGGGCAGCATGATCAGCGATGCTTTCCATGAGCATCGGGTTGGCCCTGCCTCGGTGAAAGTACCCCAGCTGGTTGACGAGTTACTGGGCCGTTGAGCCTCCCGCCGAATGGAAACAGCCAGAATAGGCTGCCGCTATGAAGGCCATATGTTCCTTCAACCTGTTGATTCCGTTAGACTGCCTTACTCTTTTCAAGCCACACCTTTATTGAAGACGGCGGACATGACTCAGATTCAAGTAGAAGACCTCAATATCGCCTCCCAAACCGCGCTTATCACGCCACGGGAGCTGAAAGGCAAGTTACCGCTTAGCGATAGCGCTCGCAGCACGGTGGCCGCTGGCCGCGAAGCGGTGCGCAATATTCTCGACCGCAAGGACCACCGTCTGTTTATCGTGATTGGCCCCTGCTCGATCCACGACATCAAGGCGGCTCACGAGTATGCCGAGCGCCTTAAGGCGCTGGCGGAAGAAGTGAGCGACACCCTGGTGCTGGTGCTACGAGTCTACTTTGAAAAACCGCGCACCACCGTGGGCTGGAAAGGGCTGATCAATGACCCCTACCTTAATGACAGCTTCAAAATTGAAGACGGCCTGCATATTGCCCGCAAGCTGCTGCTGGACATGGCAGAGCTGGGCCTGCCGACGGCCACTGAAGCACTGGACCCGATTACCCCTCAGTACATGCAGGACCTGATCACCTGGTCCGCCATTGGCGCTCGCACCACCGAATCCCAGACCCACCGGGAAATGTCCTCCGGTCTGTCGAGCCCGGTGGGCTTCAAGAATGGCACCGATGGCGGCCTTGAAGTCGCTATCAACGCCATGCTCAGTGTTCGCAGCCCGCACCGTTTTCTCGGCATCGACAGTGACGGCAAGGTAGCAATCACCGTGACCCGTGGTAACGAGTATGGCCATGTTGTTTTGCGTGGTGGCGGCGGCAAACCCAACTACGACTCCGTATCTGTCGCCATCGCGGAGAAGGAGCTGAGCAAGGCCGGGGTGTCCACAAACATCATGATTGATGCCAGCCATGCCAACTCCAACAAAGACCCGGCGCTGCAGACTCTGGTGATGGACAATGTTGCCAACCAGATTCTGGAAGGCAACAAGTCCATTGTCGGCATGATGGTCGAGTCCCACCTGAAGTTCGGCAACCAGAAAATTCCGGCTAACCTCGATGAGCTGGAATACGGCAAATCCATCACTGACGGCTGTATCGGCTGGGATGTTACCGAGCAGTCCATTCGGGATATGGCGGCAAAACTCCGCGAAGTCTTACCAAAACGCAACGCCTGAATACACCGCCCCTCACATAGGGGCGGTCATTCTATAGCCCCAGAACTCAGACTCAAGCCGTCAGGAGCCTCGGCCTGTCACTAGTGTGGCGCGGCGGTGCACCGTCTGCTCACCCCCCGCCTCTCGAATTTTTTCATCAACAAAAGCACCGATTTCACTGACCGCCAATGATGCTTCCGGCACCCAGCCTGCCAGTGCCTGAAACACATGGATCATGCCCTCCCAAACCTGATAACGACAACTCACACCACAGTCCAGCGCCTGTTGCGCCACCCTTGCAGCATCACTGAGCAGAACCTCCATGTTGCTAACCTGAATCATCAGCGGCGGCAAGCCGGTAAGATCCGCATAGACCGGTGACAGCATGGGCGCCGCCGGGTCATTACCCCGGCTATAAGAGGCGGAGACAAAGCGCAGTGCATTCACCGGGATCATTGGCTCCGATTGCGCATTGCTCAACAGCGTATCACCACTACAGGTCAGATCTGACCAGGGGCTGATCAATACCGCCGCAGCTGGCATAGGCAAACCGTGATCCCGCAAATGCAGCAGGGTCACCAAGGTCAGGTTGCCACCTGCCGAATCTCCGGCAATAACAATATTCTGGGGCTGGTAACCCTGCTCCAGCAACGCCCGATAAGCACTCACCGCATCCACCAAAGGTGCTGGATAGTGCCAGTTCGGCGGCTGCCGATAATCCAGCGCCAACACCTTGGCCCGGCAGGCGCGGCTTAATCGCCAGGTGACCGAACGGTGTGAACGCGGGGAGCCAAAAAAATAGGCGCCGCCATGCAAATAGAGGACAACTCGCCCGGAAAACACCTCTCGACCGGTAATCAGCCACTCGCCAGGAACGCCACCCACATCCGCCGGTGCAATATGCACGTCAGGGTGCACCGGCAAGGCCAGCGTCACGGTATCAAACCCCAGCTGTGAAAAACGCATAACCCGAGTCGTTAGCGGCACCCGAGCCACCACCGGCTTAACGAAGGTACGCATTGCGTTTGCCACGGCCCTCCCCTGCCAACTGCTGGCCGGGCGAAACTCGGTAATTGCGTCCAACGTATTAGCATTACTCTTGTTCACATTCAGCTCCACGTTCTTCCCCACTGAGGTGTGAACAAAAGACTAAGTGGTCAATCGCAGCGGAACAAGCGACAATCGTTGCAACTTTGACTACCAGAAACACCATGGAAGAAACCAGTCTCCGACTAAAACTGCGTCATATTATCTTCGGCACCGATACACCTGCCGGACAACGCTTTGACCAGCTTCTCCTGATTGCCATTCTGATCAGCGTCGCCGCCGTAATGCTGGACAGTGTCGCCAGTATAAATCGGGATTACGGTGCCATTCTGCGTATTGTGGAGTGGTCTTTTACCATACTCTTTACCATTGAGTACGGAGTACGACTATGGGTCAGTGCCGGGCCCGCACGCTATGCACGCAGCTTTTTTGGCATGGTCGATTTGCTGGCGATTCTGCCGACCTATCTCAGCCTGTTTATTCCCGGAGCCCACTACCTGCTCACCATGCGAGCTCTCCGTATCCTGCGGCTGTTCCGGGTAATGAAACTGATCCCTCTGATGAAGGAGGCCAACTTTCTGATGAGCGCCCTGGTACGGGCGCGTCGCAAGATCGGTATCTTTCTGTTTAGCGTGATGATCGTGATGCTAATTTTCGGCAGCATCATGTATGTCATTGAAGGGCCAGAGCACGGCTTCACCAGTATTCCTCAGAGCATTTACTGGGCCATTGTAACTATTACCACCGTCGGCTATGGGGACATCACCCCGGTCACCGTCTTGGGCCAGGCCATTGCTTCGTTAGCCATGCTCACCGGCTACGCCATCATCGCGGTACCCACAGGCATTTTGACGGCGGAGATATCGCAAGCCATGGTGCGCCGCCGGTTTGAACGGGAGTGTAGGCACTGCCACCTGCATGAGCATGACGAAGATGCAGGCTTCTGCCGACGCTGCGGCCATGAACTACCTGAACCTCCGGACTCCTGAGCCAATCTTGCACAAATATATGGCAGAAAAACCGTGAATAGCCCCTCAACACATACCGGGATATCATGCCAAGCAGCCTCGGCTGTGCTATAAAACGGTTACGAATAACGGAAGCCGCCTTCACGGAGAGAGATCATGAGCGACCCCACCCTCGAAGCCCGCCGTCAGTTCCTACGCTACACCATGGGCTCTGCTTTGGTGGCTGGCATTACCGGTGCTGGTGTACTCCCCGCACTGGTCCATGCCATGGGCAAAATCCCCAAAGAACTGATCGCCGGCAAGTCTATTTATGACATGCGCGGTACCGTTTTCGTTGACGGTAAACTGGCCAACGAAAACACCTATATCAGCGCCAACTCTCTGGTAGAAACCGGCCGCAACAGTTATGTGGTATTCGTCATCGGTTTCGACGCCCACATTCTCCGCGACAACAGTCGAGTTCAGCTCAGCGGCAAAGATGACTTTGAGGAAAGCCTGCGTCTGGCCACTGGCAAACTACTTTCCGTCTTTGGTGCCCGTAGCGGCGGCCAAACCCATCAGGTTCAAACCAGTACAGCCACCATCGGCATACGTGGTACCGGACTGTATGTGGAATCCGAGGAAGACCTTAGCTATGCCTGCACCTGCTATGGCCATGTAAACATTGTTGCCGATAGCGATCCGTCCAGTCAGGAAAGCATTATCGCCACTCATCATGATGCACCACGCTATATCAGCAAGGATGGCAAATATGGCGGCCTGATTACCCCGGCCCCAATGAAAAACCATACCGATGAAGAACTTATGTTGATCGAGCAGTTGGTAGGCAGAAAGCCTGCATTCGCCACGCTGAAGTCCTATACGGCTCCCCGCAAAGGCTATTAATCGCTCAAATAGCGCATGCTCGAACAGGAAGATATCTCATGTCCGCCGGTAAAATGATACGCACATCACTACTGGTGCTAATTTGCGCTTTATTTTTGCTGCACAGCATCTACCTGCCGCGACAGCCATTAATCGACACTCTGGAAAACGCCAGCTACGACTTGCGCCTGCGCATGACCCTCCCTGGCGGCATTGACGACCGCATTATCATTGCCGACATTGATGAAAAGAGTCTCGGTGTGCTCGGCCACTGGCCCTGGGACCGCGGCACACTAGCGGACATGATGGATTCGCTGTTCGGGCACTATCAAATTCATAGCCTGGGATTTGACGTATTGTTCGCCGAACCGGACACCGATCCGGGCGTTACCGCCCTGCGACAACTCGCCAGCGATGAGCTACGCCGTGACCGGAACTTTCAACGGATCTGGCAACGACTTGGGCCGCAGCTGGATTTTGATCAGCGTTTTGCCAACAGCTTTCAGGATCGGCGTGTTGTATTAGGTTATGTCTTCCAGAACACAGAAGAGAA
>PGZG01000094.1 GCA_002840115.1 Gammaproteobacteria bacterium HGW-Gammaproteobacteria-14
AACAGGGCGGCTTCAAAGCTGCCAATCTTTTCGAGAGCAACGTCTTTCAGGAAGCCTTCGTTGGCGGCGTACAGCACCACACCCATCTCAGCCACAGACTGCGGGGCGTACTGCTTCTGTTTCATCAGCTCGGTAACGCGCTGACCGTGCTCCAACTGGGAGCGGGTCGCTTCGTCAAGATCCGAAGCAAACTGGGCGAAAGCCGCCAGTTCACGATACTGAGCCAGTGCCAGACGAATACCACCGCCGAGCTTCTTAACAATCTTGGTCTGCGCTGCACCACCTACCCGGGATACGGAGATACCAGCGTTCATCGCCGGACGCACACCAGAGTTAAACAGGCTGGTTTCAACGAAGATCTGACCATCAGTAATAGAAATTACGTTGGTCGGTACGAACGCAGAGACGTCACCGGCTTGGGTTTCAATGATCGGCAGAGCGGTCAAGGAACCGGTTTTACCTTTCACTTCACCATTGGTGAATTTCTCAACATAGTCCGCAGAAACCCGCGCAGCGCGCTCCAACAAACGGGAGTGCAGATAGAACACGTCACCCGGATACGCTTCACGACCCGGCGGACGACGCAGCAGCAGGGAGATCTGGCGATACGCCACAGCCTGCTTGGACAGATCGTCATACACGATCAGCGCGTCTTCACCACGGTCACGGAAGTACTCGCCCATGGTGCAGCCAACGAACGGGGCCAGGAACTGCATGGAAGCCGGCTCGGAAGCGGAGGCCGCCACAACGATGGTGTTGTCCATCGCGCCGTGCTCTTCCAGCTTGCGCACTACGTTAGCAATCGAAGACTGCTTCTGGCCGATGGCCACGTAGATACACTTAATGCCAGACTTCTTCTGGTTAATGATGGTGTCGATCGCGATCGCGGTCTTACCAATCTGACGGTCACCGATGATCAGCTCACGCTGGCCACGGCCAACCGGGGTCATCGCATCAATAGACTTCAAGCCGGTTTGTACCGGCTGGTCAACCGACTGACGCCAGATAACGCCCGGCGCTACTTTCTCTACGGCATCGGTCAACGCGGTGTTGATCGGGCCCTTGCCGTCAATCGCATTACCCAGAGCGTCGACCACGCGGCCGAGCAGTTCCGGGCCAACCGGCACTTCAAGAATGCGGCCTGTACATTTGGCTTTATCGCCTTCGGCAATTTTCAGGTAATCACCAAGAACCACCGCGCCGACAGAGTCCTGCTCGAGGTTGAGGGCCATACCAAAGATGCCGCCGTCAAACTCGATCATTTCGCCGTACATCACATCGGCAAGGCCATGGATGCGCACAATACCATCGGAAACGGAAACGACAGTACCTTCGGTGCGGGCTTCGGTAGCGGTATCAAGCTTGGCAATACGCTGCTTGATGATCTCGCTAATTTCGGACGGGTTGAGTTGCTGCATGCTCCAATCCCTCAAACTCTAGAGTTCAGTTGCTCTGCCAGCTTGTTCAGCCGGCCACGGACACTGCCATCGATCACGGTATCGCCAGCACGAATCAGGACGCCGCCAATAAGTGACGGGTCGACCTGCTTGCTGACACGAACTTCCACTCCAAGACGCTTTTTCAGCGAAGCCACCAGGCCTGCGACATCCGCATCTTCCATCGGAAATGCCGACACCAGCTCCACATCCGCGAACTGGTGTTCGTCAGACAAAAACTGATGGAACAGATCACCAATGGTCGCCAGCAGCGTCAAGCGCTTGTTTTGCGCTAGCTGGTGAAGAAAATTGCGGAACGTTTCATCAATCACGTCACCGCAGATCTCCGCCAACAAATCTGCTTTTTTCGCAGCACCTAGCGCTGGATTATCCAGTGCCAGACGTACTCCCTCATCCGCCATCACGGCAGATGCTGTAGCGAGCATCGACTCCCATTGCGCCAGCGCACTCTGTTCCTTTGCGAACACGAACGCTGCTTTTGCGTAGGGTCGGGCTATGGTGGTCAATTCAGCCATGGTTTATCCGTCTGTCAGAGTTCAGCGGCCAGCTGATCCAGCATCTGCTTGTGGGCAGCCGGATTCACTTCACTGGCAAGCACTTTCTCGGCACCGGCCAACGCCAGTGCAGCGACTTCACGACGCAGCTGTTCGCGAGCAGCGTTAATTTCCCGCTCGATTTCAGCCTGCGCTTGAACGATCAAACGATCACCTTCTTCACGTGCCTGACCCTTGGCGTCTTCGACAACCTGGTTGGCACGACGATTGGCCTGCTCGATAATCTCGGCGGCCTTGGCCTTGGCTTCTTTCAGATCGCCGCTGGCTTTCTCTTGAGCAAGCTCAAGATCACGCTCAGCGCGATCTGCTGCGCTCAAACCTTCGGCGATCTTCTGTTTCCGCTCGTCCAGCGCTGCCGAAATCGGCGGCCAAACAAACTTCATGCAGAAGGCGACAAACATCGCAAACCAGATGATCTGGCCGATAAATGTTGCATTCATGTTCATATGAACACCTCACAACCGCGTTGCTGCGTTAAATTCCCGAACAACGACTGCCCGGATCGGGGCAAATCGCTTATTGGAAAATCATCAGGAACGCGATAGCGATACACATAATCGGCACGGCATCCAGCAGACCGGCGATGATGAACATGCGGGTCTGAAGCATCGGAGCCAGTTCCGGCTGGCGAGCAATGCTCTCCAGGAAACGACCACCCATCAGACCAAAGCCAAGACCGGCACCAATGGCCGCGAGGCCAGCCACGATAGCAGCTGCAAGCAGGTTCAGTTCCATTTCTAACTCCCGTTTCGTTGAATGATAAAGCTAAAACTTTCAGGTCGTACTTGTTAAAAACTCACGTATTACTCGGTACTGCCGTGTTACTCAGTGATGCTCACTGGCCATGCTCAGATAAACAATGGTCAGGATCATGAAAATAAATGACTGCAACGGAATCACCAGCAGGTGGAAAATAGCCCACGGCACGGCGCCGATGAACTGCCAGTAACCCATCATGGCGGCCAGCAGGATAAAGACGAACTCACCGGCAAACATGTTGCCGAACAGTCGCAAGCCGAGCGATACCGGCTTGGCCAGTAACGCCACGACTTCAAGAATCAGGTTAACCGGCACCAATAAGAATTTGGTGATGCCCTTTGCCTCGAAGGGATGAAAAGCCAGCTCACCGAAGAAACCGCCAACACCCTTGCTCATAATAGAGAACGCAATGACCAGACCGAGCACTGAGAAAGACATTGCCAGCGTGATGTTCGGGTCTACGGTGGGAACGATTTTCATGTAACCCAGACCCAGCGCAGCGGCAATGGCCGAAGCAGTATCTACCGGCAGCAGCTTGATGCTACTCATGATAAACACCCAGCAAAAGATCGTCAGCGCCAGCGGTGCAATCAGCTTGCTCTTGCCATGGAAGCTGTCACGTACAGAGGAATCGACGAACTCAACGACCATCTCAACAAAATTCAGAACGCCGCTGGGAACGCCGGAGGTAGCACGACGCGCCACCATGGAAAAAATACCAACGAATATCAGACCCATAATGCCGGCCCAGGCCAGCGAGTCGACGTGAAACGCCCAGAAACCCATGGCATCCACTTGCACGTCGCAACGCGCCAGAATCCAGCTGGCTTGCTGGAAGGTTTCGCCGGTCAGCTCGCCGTAGGCGTCACAGACAGGGGTTTCCGCCGGCACTTTGCCATAGGTCAGGTTGGTCAGGTGGTGCTTGATGTATCCAGTCGGGGTATCCGCTGCCATTCTTGCCTGCCCGTGTTAACCGTTCTGTTTGGTATTTGTTTGTGTTGAACCCGTTGCCTTGGCCAGCCATATCCAGCCTGCCAACTGCACCAGGAAAAACCCTGCAAACAACATCATGGCGGGGGCGCCCTGCCGCACTTCTGGCCAGCGGCTTAATGTTAGCCACAACAGCACCAGCACGATGGCAACCCGGCCCATTTCCGCTCGTGTTGCAGCGGTGGCCATGCGCTCTGGATTCCGGTTGCCCGGATGTAGCCAAAGCTGGAACCCTGCCCAGGCAGCAGCAATGATTGCAATGCCACCGCCAGCCAGCACCGACAACGCCGCGTCGCGGCTGCCGATCCCCGCAGCGAGAGCAGCCACAACCACCGTGGTTATGCCCTGCGCCAATAAAAGGCCCCGAAACAGTGCGGGGCCATGAATCTCTGATTCCGCCACGTTTTTTGCCTCCGGCCAGCTGCCAATGGCTCAGCCCGGGCGGTCTGTGGGGACCCCCACTCTCGGGGCGCAGAGTATAGGGACATGGGTTTTAGGTCGCAACCGAAACCGGGCGAAATTCACACAATTGTCAGACCGGATTAGCTCAGGCCCTAGGCCTTCACGCGGATAACCCCTGCACACAGGGATTCTGGCCCGCAAAAATTCACACCGTGGGCGCTCAAGGAGCCAACAGTTGGCGCACCTGATCCGGGTGCGACGGCCGCACCAACCGCGCCACCTCCCGCCCATTGCGTAACAGAATCAAGGTTGGCCAGAGCTTGACCCCAAAGGCACGACCCAACGGACGACCCTTGCCATCCGCCACCTTGATATGGGGTAACGCGGGATAGTCCAGCAACGCCTGCCGCACCGCCGGTTGCGCCCCCAGACAGTAGCCACACCAGGAGGCCCCGAACTCAAGCAGCGCATCACCCGCCAATTGGCTAACCTGCTCCAGAGCTGGGGCGTCATCACTGTAATCCGGGTTAAAGCCGATCTGGCACGCTTTCATATCGGCTTTGCCTCGATGATTATTTTTTCGGCGCCTTGGTATAGCGCAGGTAAGGCAGCTTCACATCGATCTCACCGAATTTTTCCTTCGCCTGGTCATTGTTCAGGCTGAGCGCCACAATCACGTCCTGACCCGGCACCCAGTTGGCCGGCGTCGCAATCGGTACGCCGTCGGTGGCCTGCACCGCATCCAGCGCCCGCAGGATCTCGGCAAAGTTACGACCAACCGACATCGGGTAGGACATGGTCAGGCGCACTTTCTTGTCCGGACCGATAATAAACACCGTTCTTACCGTTGCTGTGTCCGCCGGGGTGCGGCCATCCGGAAGATAGGCATCCGCTGGCAACATGTTGTACAACTTCGATACGTTCAGCGAGGTGTCATCAATAATCGGGAAGTTCGCCGGCGCCCCGGAAAAGGCCTCGATATCACGCTGCCATTTCTTGTGTGCCTCGACATCATCAACCGATACACCCATAACCTTGGTTTTACGCTTGGCAAACTCCGGCGCCAGCTGGGCGACCGCGCCAAACTCGGTGGTGCACACCGGAGTAAAGTCTTTCGGGTGAGAAAACAGAATGGCGTAGCTGTCGCCTATCCAGTCGTGCAGGCTCAACTTGCCGGCAGTGGAGTCGGCAGTGAAATCCGGGGCAATGTCATTGATACGAATGGACATGATGAAACCCTCCTTGTGACGATGGCCAATCCCGGCAAGCAGATATTGGCGGGCTGGCCATCCTTTATAGGAGCATCATTGGCAATGTTCAACCGGTACTGACACGACAAACGCGGCAGATGTTTCAGGCTTTGCCCAAAACCTGCGCCCGCGATTCTCTGCCAGCCCAAATAGCATGCTCCTCCCGGAAACATTTCCGGAATGCCTTCCTGAACAATGCTGATGTCGGGCCACAACTTGCCGGCTTAAGGGTCATGGTCGGGGCATTATAGTGATTCATACTCAGCGGGATGATTAAGCTCTCGCTTTTTCCCAGTAAAGGCCCGGTAAACCGCCTGATGTTGCTCAAGCCCATACTCGTCTGAACGGGTATTATAAGCAGCCACCCACGCGATCAGATTTTCCAGATTTTTATCCTGCTCTTCCCTCGAAGCAAACTTCTCGGGCTCCCAGGGCCGTGCGCGGCAATGGGCAATACAGACATCAACACCAGGATTTAAAAAGACAAGCTCTTCGCACTCATCCAGAATCGGCTCGATAATATCCGCATAACAACCTTCGATTATCCAGCTCTCGTTACCTGCAATAAAACGCCGCACATCAGCAATACTATCCTCAAGCGGACGCCTCTCCGCTCCATCTCTGAAGGCCACCTCATCCAGAGACAGGCGAGTCGCCGGCTGCCCGCCAATTAGCCTCTTGGCAAGCGTGCTCTTACCAGACCCCGCGTTTCCAAGAAGTATCATTCTCATCGTGCTGCTCTTTAATCAACATAACGTTTAAGCTCAGAACCATCGGCTCTACCGCGGATCGGTGACTGATACCTGAAAAAATTTATCCGGTACAGCCTATTGTTAAAGCCTGCCAAGCCAATACTGTGGGCGTCGCCGGTTATGGGCAACTGCGAGAATCTGGACAGAGGCTTGATGTTCTCGATAGACGATAGACAGCGGAAAACGCTGGAGCGGGGCCCTGCGGATGTCTGGCTCCAGTTCAACTTGCCAGCCCTTTGGGGAGTGATCAATCAGTCCGGCCAGAGCTTCAAACTCCTTGATCAAGGCAGCGCCCAACCCCGGGACCCTCGACTCGTAATAACCAACTGACTCGAGAAACTCGGCTTCCGCTGCCGGGTGAAAAAGATAGCTCATTTGATCAGGGCTCGAGCCTTCCTCATTACCTCTTCACCAGGCACCGATTGAACCGAGCCACCATCAAGCTCTTCTGCCCTTCGCTGGGCCTCAAGCAACCAGTCCGATCTAAGCTCTTGATCTGACGGAGATTCCAGGCTCAGCACCAACCGCTGGACCAGCTGGGCGCGCTCCTCCTTTGGAAGATGGAGAGCCTCATCCTCAATTTTCTGGAGATTCATAGGAGAAACCTCTCATTCGTATTTCGCTTGATTCTGGCATGGATAGATCATAGGCGCCACGCCCGGATTTTAAGCTTTAACGACGCCAGCAACGGCGGGCTTGGAGGCGCGCA
>PGZG01000095.1 GCA_002840115.1 Gammaproteobacteria bacterium HGW-Gammaproteobacteria-14
AGACCGTTTTCCGATGACAGTGGTTATCAATGGTCCGCAATGGCTGCAGCAAATGCCTGAGCCGGGTACTGAGCTGGTGGCGGGCGCGCGTTATGATACTGGCGTCGCCGGAGGTGTTGAGGGGGCTAATATTGTGGCACCAACAGTCACGCTGTCCGGTGCTTCCGGGCAGTTGCGGGCGACATTACACCTCAGTGCTGCCGGATCAGAGACGATGTCACCGCCTTCGGTCTACGAATAAAAGCTGACAGCCCCCCTGTTGGCCCCGTGGTTGCTGCTTGTCCGGCGCCCGGCGGCAGGGTAGAGTTCCCCCCCTTTGCGGGGCGACCCGATTCACCCGGCACCTCTCCAGTGCCGGTTTCCAAAGTTGGAGTGATCTATGCGAGTTATCCTGCTCGGTGCCCCTGGCGCCGGTAAGGGCACCCAAGCCCAGCACATTATGGAGAAGTTCGGTATTCCGCAGATTTCCACCGGGGATATGCTGCGGGCGGCAGTGAAAGCTGGAACGCCTCTGGGCATCGCTGCAAAGCAGGTGATGGATGCCGGCGGTCTGGTGTCTGATGACATTATTATTGGTCTTGTGAAGGAGCGAATCACTGCTCAGGACTGTGCCAACGGCTTTCTGTTCGATGGTTTTCCGCGCACAATTCCTCAGGCTCAGGCACTGGTTGAGGCGGGTATTGATATCGACTTTGTTGTTGAGCTGGATGTTGATGACGGCGAAATCATTGAGCGGCTTTCCGGGCGGCGGGTTCACCCATCCTCCGGCCGGGTCTATCACCTGAAATACAACCCGCCGAAACAAGATGGGGTTGATGATGTGACCGGTGAAGCGTTGGTGCAGCGTGATGATGATCGTGAAGAGACGGTTCGCAAGCGTCTTGAGGTCTATCAGGCGCAAACCCGCCCTCTGGTGAATTTTTATCAGGATCTTGCGGCACAATCCGGGGAGCGTGGACCGCGATATGTGTGTATTCCGGGTGTCGGCTCCATGGAGAGCATTCGCGATGCTATTTTTACGGGCTTGCAAGCCGGTTGAAGGTGGCTGGTCTGGTAAAACTTAAAAAGGAGGCTTAGGCCTCCTTTTTTTATGGCGCGTTAGTTCGGGCTCCGGTTTGACTGTCATGGGCAGACGTAATAGTTCGAGCGAATCGTTAGCCGAGCAGTCTAGTTGCCTGCGTCCCTTCCTCGGTTTTCCAGGATTGTTGATGTGACAGTATTTGTCACCTTGCCGAGTCATTCAGACATACTCCTGCATCATGGCGTGCTCAAGCAGGGGGCATTGTTTGCGTCATGCGGTGGCAAGATTTCCGGTAAATCTCTTGATTAATGTCTTTTTGCGGAGTGCTGCAGGGCCATGCGAAATGATTGCGGGTTCGACTCAAGCATCTTTGAGCGGGGTTTCTGACAAAGTAAAAGTGTTACGGCGGTAACACTTTTATGGTTCTGTGAGTGTCTGCCGGTGTTCTTTTTTCACTTGCGGATCTACAAAAATACTGTTGATACCCTTGCGAATAGGCGGGTGCAGGGTCTTTTTTGGCAAATCCCTGCTGTATTTTTCCGGTGCATAAAGTGGCGTTAGAGCTATGGCGGTGCGCGCTAGAAAATCCATAAAAGGGGTTTTTGCCAGCGTAAAAAAGCGGTTGCATGAAAATGAAATGCTGTTGAATAGAGGTTTTGGCAAACCAGCGGGGGGAATTAAATTGCTTTTAATGTTGCGGCAGTGAACAAATTATGTACCACCTGTTTTTTTTTTATGCTATTTTTTCCTCGGTCGCAGTAAAAACAACGCTATAAATCAGGAGATCAGTCATGGCTCGAGCCAAAAAGAAAGCCGCACCGAAACGCAAGGCCGCCGCGAAGTCCGCCGTTAAGGCAGCTCCGGCAGCTGACAACAAAACCAAAATGGCTGAAAAAGCCGTTGCTGCAGCACAGAAAGTTGTTGCTGCTGCACAGAAGAAGCTGGACGCACAGCAGGCTAAAGTAGCTGCTGCTGCGGAAAAACTGAAGAAGCAGCGTGCTGCTGCTAAAGGCAAGGTGACCAGCGCTGCCCGTGCACGCATGGCTACCCTGCGTCAGCAGCTCAAGGCGATGCGTGATGCGCTGAAAGCCCTGCGCGCAGATGTTCGTTCTGCCAAGGCTGCAGCAACCAAGGAAGCTCGCAAGCTGAAAACCGCTCAGCGCGCTGCCGATCGTCGCGCTAAAGCGGCTGCCAAGAAAGCGGCTACTAAAGCCAAAGCTGCTGCCCGTAAGCTGGCTGCCAAAGAGAAAGCGGCTGCCAAGAAAGCCGCTGCCAAAGCTAAAGTAGCTGCTCGTAAAGCCGCTGCCAAAGCTAAAGCGGCCGCCAAAAAGGCCGCTGCCAAGGAAAAAGCTGCCGCTCGTAAGGCTGCAGCCAAAGCCAAGAAAGCTGCCCGTAAAACCAAAAAGAAAGTAGCTCGCAAGGCTCCGGCCCGTAAAGCGGCTGCCAAGAAAGGCCCGGCTCGCAAGAAAAAAGCCGCTGCCAAGAAGGCTCCGCGTAAAGCAGCAGCCAAGAAAAAAGCGGTCCGTAAGGCACCGGCTAAGAAGAAAGCAGCCCGTCGTGGTCGTCCAGCCAAGAAGTAATCCTTCTTGAGCTGACAGCTTCTGTGAGCTGATAAAAAACCCCGCTTCGGCGGGGTTTTTTATTGATGGGGCCTCTGTGCGAATCTCAGTTTGCAGGAGCAGACGCTGAGGTTATCCGTGGTTAAGGTTGGCAAACCCGCTTGCATCGTCGAATCGGGCTTGCTGAACAGGTTTGTCGGTCAGCCAGCCATGCATGCTTCTCTGTCCCTGATTCAGATAATCCGTGAGTGATGCCAGCCAGTAGTGGCCATTGAGAGCCAGGCACAGGTGTTGCTGACGAATGCCATCATGAGCAACAGCAATATCTTCCGGTGTTTGGCGGCAGTTCAGCAGTTGCTGCGGTAGATCTGCTGGTAGCGCTGGCATGTCGCAGGGAATAATCAAATGATTTTCGGTGCTGCAGAGCGGTATAGCCGCTTCAATACCGGCCAGTGGCCCAGCAAAGTCAGGACGTCGATCTGTGACTACGGTCACATTCAATGCTGAGTGGTTCTGTGTGCTGCCGTTTAGTGCCCGGTAGTCATCGAGGTGGCGGTTCGCGCTGATAATGACGTCATGGCAATCGGTGGCGAATCTATCCAGTAGTTGAATGATCATCGGCTGTCCCTGCCACATCATCCAGCCCTTGTCTGCACCACCGGCTCGTTGTCCGGCGCCACCGGCAAGAATAATCAGGCTCCATGGAGCGTCGGCTGAGTGTGCAGAGGGCATATTGTCTCTCCGGTGATGAGGGATACTTAGTATACCTCCCGCTAAGTGCTCGGCCTTTGGTAAATGTTTTTTGCCCCGCTGATTGGTATGCTCTGCGCCAGTTGAGGAGAGTCTCTTGAGTGCTGTTGAACGTGTACTGTGTGATGACCAGCGTTTTGCCAGCCTGATTCCCGGGTTTGCGCCGCGTGCGCCGCAGTTGGATATGGCTAAAGCGGTGGAGCAAGCTCTGGCGACCCATAGTGCGCTGGTGGTCGAGGCAGAAACAGGAACCGGCAAAACCCTGGCTTATCTGGTGCCTGCATTACTCGGTGATGGCCCGACGATTATTTCTACCGGGACCAAGAGCTTGCAGGAGCAGTTGTTCTTCCGTGACTTGCCCGTGGTGCTGAAGGCTTTAGGGGTAATGCGTCGGGTTGCCCTGCTGAAAGGGCGGGCAAACTATCTCTGTCCCTATCGTATGAAGTTGCATCTTGAAGAGGCACGCTTCCAGACCCGTGAAACCGCAACGCAGATGCAAGTGGTTGCCCGTTGGGCGGCACGTACCGCCAGCGGCGATATTGCAGAACTACGCGAAATTCCGGAAGACGCACCGGTGTGGCCCTGGGTTACCAGTACCGCGGAGAACTGCCTTGGGCAGGATTGCCCCGAGGTGGGCAATTGCCCGGTGATGCGCGCCCGCCAAGAAGCGCAGGAGGCTGATCTGGTGGTGGTGAATCATCATCTTTTTTTTGCCAATGCCGCGTTGCGTGGTGAAGGGGTTACCGAACTACTGCCCGCCGCCAATGCGGTGATCTTCGATGAGGCTCATCAATTACCGGATGTGGCGGCAACCTTTTTTGGTAGTTCTCTGAGCTCCCGCCAGCTGTTGGAGCTGTGCCGTGATGCGGTTACTGAGGCTGCCCATACAGCGGCGGATATTCAGGCGCTTAACGGGCATACCAGTGCGCTGGAACGGGCGGTGGCGGATCTGCGTATCGCACTGGGCAATGATGGCCGCAAGGACCCCTGGTCCGCGGTGATTAACGAGCCAGCAGTGATGGAGGCTGCCTCGGCGTTGGCAGAGCAGTTAACGGCGCTGGAGATGTTTCTGGAGCCTTACTCGCGCGGCAGCCGGGGAATGGAAGCCTGTTACCGCCGCGCCCGAGAGCAGCTTGTCGCCTTGGCCCGTTTCCGCGAGGCGGCGGATGACAACCTGGTGTTCTGGTTTGAAACCTTCAAGCGGGCCTTTCTGCTGCATGCAACGCCGCTGTCAGTGGCGGAAATGTTTGATGCTCATCGTGCCCGGCAGCGTTGTAGTTGGATATTTACCTCGGCGACTTTGTCGGTAGCCGGAAATTTTGAGCATTTCATGCAGCGTCTGGGCGTTCGTGATGCAGACACGCTGAGGCTTGAAAGCCCGTTTGATTTTCGTCGTCAGGCGGTACTGTATGTACCGGAAGATTTGCCGACGCCGGATATGCCTGATTATACCCGCCGTCTGGTGGACAACATGGTGCCGGTGATCAATGCGGCAAGGGGGCGAACATTTTTCCTGTTTACCAGCCATCGGGCGTTGCGTGAAGCGGCGGAACTGCTGCGTGATCGCATTGAGTATCCGTTGCTGGTGCAGGGAGAAACGGGCCGTCGCCAGTTGCTCGAGGAATTTCGCGATCGCGGTAATGCGGTATTGCTTGGCACCAGCAGCTTTTGGGAAGGTATTGATGTGCGGGGTGAGGCGTTGAGCTGTGTCATAATTGACCGACTGCCATTTGCCTCTCCCGGTGAGCCGGTGGCCGCCGCACGCATTGAACGTATTCGCCGGGATAAGGGAAATCCGTTTCGCGATTATCAGTTACCGCAAGCGGTGCTGACCTTACGACAGGGAGCTGGGCGACTGATTCGCGATATCCATGATCACGGTGTATTGGTGGTTGCGGATCCGCGGTTGATCGACAAGAGTTATGGCAAGCTGTTCCTGAGCAGCCTGCCGGGTATGACCCGCACCCGCAAAATTGATGTGGTTGAGCGATTTTTCCGTTTTATTGAACAGCGAGGCGAAAGTGAAGCTGCTGGCGCTTGAAACAGCCACGGATGCTTGTTCCGTTGCCCTCTGGCATGACGGTGAGGTGAGAGAGCGGTTCGTATTGGCGCAACGGCGGCAAACGGAGCTGGTGCTGCCCATGGTCGAGAGCTTGCTGGCGGAGGCAGGCTGGGCGTTGACCACACTGGATGCCATTGCGTTTGGTCAGGGTCCCGGCGCTTTTACCGGGGTCCGTGTGGCGGTGTCTGTGGCTCAGGGGCTTGGTTATGCAGCCAATGTTCCGCTGGTTGGCGTGTCGACTCTGGCGGCCACTGCGCATCATGCTGCCGCCGTGCACGGTGATGGCAACTGGTTGATTGGTTTTGATGCGAGAATGAATGAGCTCTATTTGGGCGGCTATCGCTGCAACGACGGGCAGATCGATAATCTGCTGGAAGATTCACTGGTCGCGCCGGAGACGCTACCGGAATTGCCTGCACTCAACTGGCGTGGTGCCGGTAGTGGCGATGTTTTTCTTTCGGCCCTGCGAGCGCGTTGGCCGGCGCTGATCGACTGGCAGGGTGACATTGGCCCGCGAGCAGCTTCTGTAGCGGCTCTGGCGGCGCCTCAACGACTGCAGGGCGTGGGTGTGCCTGCCGAGCAGGCAAGACCCGTCTATCTGCGCGATAAGGTGGTACAGGGAGCTGTCCGATGACAAAGCCCAGCGGTTGGGATCTTCCCGAACCTCATATTTTGACGATGATCGTGCCTGCTTCAGCGATTGATGTGATGGGGCATGCTAACAATTGCGAATATCTGCGCTGGCTGGAACAGATTGCCTGGGATCACACCAGACATTTGGGTTTGGGCTGGGAGCAATACCAGCAATTAAATCGGGGCATGGTGGCTCGCCACACGGAGCTTGAGTATCTGTCTCCGGCGTTCGAGAACGATGAGCTGGAAATTGGCACCTGGATTGTTCAGAACGATCAGCGCATTAGCATGGTGCGTCGTTACCAGATTCGTCGTCCTGCGGACGGCATGACCCTGTTAAGAGGGCGTACCCGCTGGGTTTGTGTGGCAGTGGATTCTGGCAAGCCCCGCCGTATGCCGACGGAATTTATTGATGGTTACGCCATTACTGCTGTGGAAGCTGATTGATGGAGTGGCTGCAGTTACTGGTGCTGGCGGTGATTCAGGGGCTGACGGAGTTTTTACCTGTATCGAGCTCCGCCCATCTGATTCTGCCGGCAGCATTATTGGGTTGGGAAGATCAGGGCTTGGCGTTCGATGTGGCGGTGCATTTGGGCACCTTGATGGCGGTGGTGTGGTATTACCGACATCGCTTGCTAGCAATGACCCAGGGCGCGGTGAGTGGCGTGCAGACGCGGCGTCTCAATGAGGACCTGCGATTAGGATTGCTGTTGGCGTGGGCAACCTTGCCGGTGGTGATTTGCGGTTTTTTTTTCAAGGACCTGATTGCCAGCGAAGCGCGTTCAACCGTGGTGATCGCTGGTGCAACCCTGATATTCGGTGTGTTGCTG
>PGZG01000096.1 GCA_002840115.1 Gammaproteobacteria bacterium HGW-Gammaproteobacteria-14
CCGTTCCAAGGACCATCGAAATGCCGTTTAAAGCCGTGGCAGGGGCTGTTGATATTGCTTGTGGTGTGGAGATTCCATCGCTGGGTTCTGCGGGTACTACTGTGACGGTGGCCGACTTCCGACTATTTATTCACGATGTGAAGCTGGTGACAGATGAAGGCGTGGAGTTGGATGTGGCGTTGGATGCAGACCAGCTCTCCCAGAGCGATCGTGTTGTACAGCTGGATTTTCGTGACACGGTGGGTTGTGTGGCTGATGCCGATGCTAACCCGAACCACAACAATAAAATTATTGGTACTGTAACGGTTGATCCCGCTCTGGTAATCGACAGTGTTCGCTTTACGTTGGGCGTGCCATTTGATCTGAATCATGCAAATCAAGCGGATGCGGTGGAGCCATTGCGTAATCCTGGTTTGGCATCGGGTGCAGCCTGGGCCTGGCAGGCGGGTTATAAATTTACCGGGCTGGATGTATTTCCGGTTGGCGGTGTCAGTCGACCGGGAGATTTGGAGTGGAGTAATACCAAGTGGAACATACATCTTGGTAGCACGGGCTGTGCCGTAACCACCGCAGATCTTGTTGAGGGAGAAGATCCGCTGCCCTGCGCTGCGCCCAATCGGGTGGTTATCACTCTGCCTTTAGGAGGCCGAAATCTGGGCGATAACGCGGCCGTCAAAATTGACTATGCGGCGCTGGTTGAAACCAGTAATTTGTCTCTGGATAACGGCCTTGCTTCCGGATGTATGTCCGGAAGCGAAAATCCGGAGTGCGAAGAAATTTTTGCGCGCCTCGGACTGCCATGGGGCGAGAATGCAGCAGTAGAAAATGCTGCGACCGATAATGGCATATTCTCTGTAGTGAGTATCCCTGAGGCCTGATCTGTTGATCTCGATGATGAGAAATTTTCCTCCCTTTAAAAAGTATAGGGGCGGGCACTGGCTGTTCGCACTCTGTATTTTTTTCCTGCCTTTTTTGGCTGGCTGTCCCGAGCAGAGCGAAACGCGTATTGATGATATGGGCGCTTCCCGCTCGGCCTTCGACTGGCAATTGCCCGCTGGTATTCCGTTGCCAAGAGAGCCTGAAAGCAATCCGATGACGGAGGAAAAATTTCAGCTGGGCCGACATCTTTTCTATGACGATCGTCTGTCAGTGAACGGCACCATAAGCTGCGCTAGCTGTCACCATCAGGACAAGGCATTCAGCGATGGTCGAGAGCGCCCCAGAGGTGCTACGGGTCACCTGCATCCACGGAATAGCCAAGGATTAGTAAACGTTGCCTGGTATAACAGTCTCACCTGGGGGAATCCGGCGTTGGGCTCTATTGAGCAGCAGGTGATGATTCCCCTGTTTGGAGAAGATCCCATTGAACATGGCATCAACGAAGCGAATTTCGAACAGGTTCTGCAATCCCTGCAGGCGGATGTGCAATATGCAGCGCTTTTCGAGAAAGCCTTCCCGGAACAGGATGACCCGCTGTTTGGTGATCTTGCCTGGGACAATATTGTTAAATCTCTTGCCTCATTCGTTCGCGGATTAACCTCCTTTAATAGTCCCTTTGACCGTAATGAGCTAAGTCAGTCCGCCCGCCGCGGCGAGGCTTTGTTCGATAGTGAGCGGCTGGAATGTTTTCACTGTCATGCGGGATACAATTTCTCGGATGCAACGGTTGACAGAACAACTACCACATTTGTGGAGCCGCTGTTCCATAACACGGGTCTTTATAATGTTGACGGTCTGGGAGCCTATCCAGAGCCGAATACGGGTCGTCATGAGGTCACAGGTCAGGCGCAGCATATGGGTCAGTTTCGGACGCCATCTCTGCGTAATGTGGCGCTCACCGCGCCCTATAACCACGATGGTTCGGTGGCAACGCTTGAAGATGTGATTCGTAACTATGCATCCGGTGGTCGCCACATTACCAGTGGTCCGAATGCTGGCGATGGACGCATCAGCCCAATAAAAGATGGTTTTATTGTGTCTTTCAGTATTACCGAGCAGGAAATTGCCGATGTTGTCGCATTTCTTGAGTCGCTGACGGATGAAGAGTTTATCAGCAATCCGCGTTTTTCAGATCCCTGGCAGGACGCTGAATGATCAGGTTTTTATTATGAGACTTTCACTTTTGTTATTGGCTGTCGTCACTACTCCAGTGGCGGCGCACTATATTCCTGTCGAAAGCACGCCCGTTACCGTGGATGCCAGCATGGTAATGACATGGCGTTCAGCCAGCCTGATCGATGATTATGATTTTTGGCAGATACCAGGCACACAGATGGGCGGGCATGCCTGGCCAGCTCAGAAAGGGTTTTCACTGGATGAGATGAATCTCAATCTGGGCTATCGCATTGACGAAAATTTCTTCTCTGTGATCAAGCTTGGCTCGCACGCGGGCGGTCACGAAGATCATGGTGGCATTGAGCTTGAGCATGCTTATCTGGGTTGGGTGTGTTGTGATGATACCGGGCCTTGGGTGGCGGAGCTGGGCAAAATGTCTGCGCGTTTTTCTCCCGGTGTTGCCATGCATGCGGCAGACCGTTGGTTTAGCGAAGCGCCATTGGCGGTGGATGTTTTCTTTGGTCGACATTTTCATGATCAGGGAATCCGGCTTTGGTGGCATGAAACCGCTGGAGTCTCCGCCGGTGCAGAGCTTTGGCGGGGGGATGCATTTCCCGCCACCCACAGTGAAAACGGTGGTGCCTGGGATGTCTTTGCCCGTTATGCCTGGCAGGGTGGCAGGTTGTCACTGGAGTTTGGTGGCTGGTTTTATAGTGCTTCGGCTGACGCCCGTGCGGATCATCGCTACGGCGGAGGTCATCAACATGTTCCCGTCGCACCACCGGGACAGACTGCCGCTCTTTTCCCTGACGTGCGCTATACCGGTGACACCTATATTGTTGGTCTTCATGGCAAGCTGGGTTATCGCTTGCACCGGGACTGGCTCGTGACTGTGGAGACGGAATGGATGCGAGCTGAAATGGATGGCGCGGTGCATGACGGGATTAACCGGCAAGCGCAGCTTGATGCTACGCAGCAGGCTGGTTGGGTGCAGTCGGCGCTGAACTGGCGACGCCAGAGCGTCGCTGTCAGGTGGGAGCAACTCTCTACCGATAATGCCTTGGTTGGTGCCGCCGCCCCGCAACTGGGTGTGCAGTCCGGGCTGGATAATCCGCAAGGACATACGCCAAAGCGCATGACGGCTGCCTGGTCCTGGCAATGGCGTGATGGTGTGACTGTTCGTGCAGAAGCAATTCGCGATGAATCACTACTCACCACAGAGCAACGCTGGACGCTTGGTGTGGTGTGGAAGCAGCGTCTTTTGCCTCAGGGTGCATCCATGCACCATGGTCATTAGTACTCCCTGACGGTTGCTGCTGTCTGGACTTATTAATGCAGCTTCAATCGTGGCCGCACCAGACGGCTAAATTTTCCGGCCAGCAGCAGCATGATGGTGCGCGGCCAGCCATACAGTGTGGCCTGATGCAATCGGTAAAGACTGATGTACATCATTCGTGCCACCCAGCCCTCAACAAAAAAGTTGCCGCCTTTGAGGTTGCCCATCAGCATGCCCACGGAGCTGTAGTTAGAGAGCGACACCAGTGAGCCGTGGTCTTTGTAAACAAACGGTCTCGGTGAGCGATTGAACATCAGTAGCCGCTCAAGTTCTTTGGCCAAATGGTGGGCCATCTGCTGTGCCGACTGAGCCCGTGGTGGAATCGGTTTGTCCATGCCAGGCAGGTGGCAGGCGGCGCAGTCGCCGATCACAAAGACGTTCTCCTGACCTTTGGCTAACAGGTTGCTGTCTACTTCAATCTGGTTCAGCCGATTCAGCGTCAGGCCGTCAATGCGAGTAAGAAAATCCGCTGCTTTGACGCCCGCCGCCCAAACTAGCAGGTCCGCTTCGATACGCTCATCATCGCGGGTCACAAAAGCATCGGCTTCGGCTCGTGCCACCACGACGCCGGTGCTGACGGTAACGCCCAGTGCTTCAAGGCGTTCGGTGGCAGCGCTGGACACGCGTTCGGATAGTACTGGCAGGATGCGTGGAGCGCCTTCGATGACCCGGACATCCAGCAGCGCTCGGTCGAGCTGTTCGTGGCCATAAAATTTCAACATGCTAATGGCGTGGTGCAGCTCCGCTGCTAATTCCACACCGGTGGCTCCGCCGCCAACAATAGCCACCGACAGCGGCTGGCTGTTGTAGTTGGCGTGCAGGCAGGCGTTGAGAAATTTTTCCCGGAAGCGATCCGCTTGCTGGCGGCTGTCGATAAACAGGCAATGTTCCTGCACCCCAGGGGTGCCGAAATCATTGCTGCGGCTGCCGACAGCAAGTACTAGATAATCGTAGTTGAGTTTCCGTTCCGGCAGGACTTCACGGTCCTGAGCATCCACCAGTGGCGCCAGCGTAATGGTCCGGCTGCCGACATCCGAGCCAGTCAGCGTACCGGGCTCGAAACGGTAGCCATTCAGGCGAGCATGGGCGCGGTAGTCCACCGCATCCAGATCGGCATCAATAGCGCCGGTGGCCACTTCGTGGAAGCGTGGCTTCCAGACATGGACGCTGTTGTTGTCGACGAGCGTAACGTCGGCGCGACCACTGCGGCCCAGTTTACGTCCCAGCAGCGTTACCAGCGGCAGCCCCCCGGCGCCGCCGCCGACCACAACAATACGTGGTTTGGCCATGGATCAGTCCCCCAATGCGGAAAGCGCGCAAGTCTAGTGTGTGCGGGAAACATGTAAAGGCCGAATGTCGACTGAGGCGTCGCCCATGGGTCAGTCCTATGGCGGATGACCGTGAGCTAATCTGAAAGGATTGGCGAAAATGTCAGCGGAAAAAAGCTGCCACACAGGCGCCAATCACAGCTAGCAGCAGGACGATCCGCAGGGTGTCGGCATTGGCTTTTACAGCAAACCCCACGGACAGGCGTACGCCGACGATCGTACCGACGGTAATAATCAGGCCGGGAATCCATAGTACTTGACCACGAATGGCGAAGACGGCTAGTGCCACTGCGCCGAAAATGCCGGTGCACACCAGTTTCAGGGCATTGCCCGCGAGCAGGTTGTAGCGCAGCACGCCAACCAGGGCGAACAACAACAGGAAACCGACGCCTCCTTGAACAAAGCCGCCATAAAGACCCGCCGCGAACAGCGCCAGCCAACCTGCTGGGGAGTCCGCCAGTTTTTTCGGAATTTCATCCGCCGTTGGCGCCATTACAGAGGGCTTGAGTAGTAGCACCATGGCCATGGCGATCATGGTGCCCAGTAGCAGCGGCTTGAGTAGCTCCACTGGCATCCACGATGCCACCACCGAGCCGATGAACGAACCGGACAGTGTCGGTAGCAAAATTGGCCGGATAGCCGACTTATCCAGCACGTTATGGCGGTGGAAGCCGCGCACTCCTTCAATGGATTGGGCGGCAACGCTGACCCGGTTGGTGCCGTTGGCAATATCCGCAGGGATGCCCATCAGCATCAGTGCCGACAGGGTAAACAGGCCGCCACCACCGGCCAGCGTATTGACGAAGCCTGCGGCGAGCCCGGAAGCCACCAGCATCACCACGGTCCAGAATGTCAGTTCGTATTCCACGCGGGCTCTCAGCGGGGCATTGGGCAGAGCAGTGTGCCAGTTTTGTGTGCCGCTGTCGGCGACATTGCGATAACCCTGACTCTGGTTGCTGACCGGAGTGATCGGCGGATTGACCAGAATCGGTCAGCGAGTACAGGGTAAATGGCAGGCACAATCTGTTCAGGCACAATCTGTCCAGACACCGAAACAACATAAAAGAATAGTATTGAATAACAACAGGAGAGCAGCTATGACCCTGACAGCCCCGGTGGAAGGCATTCACCACATTGCTTTCGGTACTCAATGCACCCGTGCCACCTATGAGTTTTACAACGACAAGCTCGGCATGCCGTTGATCCATACCGAGAATCACAAGCTCAAGGATGGCTATTTCCGGCATTTCTTTTTTGATATGGGCATGGGGCAGGCGCTGGGTTTTTTTGAAATTCATGATGTGGGTGAGCAGCCGAACTATCGAACCGATCCATCCACTGGGCTGGGTCTGCCAATCTGGGTTAATCATGTTTCCTTTCGTGTGCCGGATATGGCCAGTTATGAAGCCTTTCGCCAGCGGTTACGGGAGCAAGGGGTCATGGTGCTTGGCGAGACCGATCATGATTTCTGTCAGTCCATGTACCTGCTCGACCCCAACATGCTGATGATCGAATTCAGTGTCGACACGGACACGGAGAAATTTGGCATGACCCATGACGAGGCTTATACCCTGTTATTTGATACGCCGCCGGAGAAAATTCCGGAATCTGCCTACAAGGGGCGCAAGAATCCGAAAGTCAAAATTTACGTTTGAATCTGATATTTTCCCGGGGAAAACCATGCTGCTGATTTCAAAAACCTACTGGTTAGGAATGCCATTTAACTACAAAGGGGCATTGCCGGATGGCACGGCTGTAATGCCGATCCATATTCAGGCGGCGGACATGCGCTGGATTTCCGGTCTCCATTACACAGCGCCTCTGGCAAAGCAGCAAAAAATTGGCGTGCTGGTTATGCATCCTCGTGCTGACTTTACTCGGCATTACTGTATTCCAGGCTTTGTAGAGGCGGGGGTCAGTGTGCTTGGTTTGTGCACGCGGACCTTGAACAATGATGCCACCGCGGTTCACGAAGATCTGATTCTGGATGTGGCCGCGGGTGTCAAATATTTGCGCGCTCATGGTTGCGACAAAGTGCTGCTGTTTGGTAATTCCGGCGGCGGCTCGCTATTTGCTTTTTATCAGGCTCAGGCGGAAAAGAA
>PGZG01000097.1 GCA_002840115.1 Gammaproteobacteria bacterium HGW-Gammaproteobacteria-14
TTGGCTGTAGTTGCGCAGCAGTTGCTTTGTTTCTCCTGTAAAGCATTGCCATAGATAAAAAAGGCCGCGATGCGGCCTTTTTTGGCGTACATACTTTAGCAATATCAGACGTTGGCGGTATCTTTTATTGCCTGCCCTTCAGGCAGTTCACACCGAACAAACTCATAGGCAGCGGGATCTGCTGTGCGAGTTTCCAGCCAGTAACGCCAGGTGGAAGCGGGCCAGATCGTGAAGTTTTTGCCATCGGCCTGTTGGTACCAGCTTTGGCAGCCAGAGCTCCATACGGTGCCTTGTAGTTTCTTCTGAATCTTTTCGTTGAATACGGCTTGTACGTCGGCTTTTACATCGAAGTAGTCTGCGCCTTTCTGTTTGAGAAGGTCCATACAGCTTAAAATGTAGTTAACCTGACACTCGATCATAAAAATAATTGAGTTATGGCCAAGTGCGGTATTCGGCCCCACCAGATGATACATATTGGGGTAGCCACTTACCGTGGTGCCATAGTAAGCCTCGGCGCCATCCTTCCAGTCTTCATTGAGTGAACGGCCATTGAGCCCGGTAAGCTCAAACTCTTTCATGTAAACACGAGGATCGACGATGAAGCCGGTGCCGAGGATAATGCAATCCGCCGGGCGCTCAACGCCATCAGAAGTGATGATGCTATTTTCGCGGACTTCGGCTATGCCATCTGTTACCAGTTCCACATTGGCGCGATTGAAGGTTGGAAAATATTTGTTCGAAATCAGTATGCGTTTGCATCCGAGGGTGTAGTCCGGCGTTAGCTTACGAGCGGTTTCTTTGTCCTTGACCTGATAACGAATAAAAAACTCCGCTAGTTTTTGAAGGCTTCGAGCAATCGAAGGATTAAAAATCGGCCAGACGCGAGACTCATTAGTCCAATACAGGCGCGCCCTGTGCAGTTTGCGCAGCGTCGGGAAGCGGGCAAACATTTTCTTGCTGAACGTCGAGTAGCGGCGCTCATCGCGAGGAATGACCCACGCGGGCGATCGCTGAAACACATACAGTTGCTTTACGCTGGCTGCAATCTCGGGAATATATTGAATGGCTGAGCCGCCAGTGCCAATGGAAACGACATTTTTTCCGGTGAGGTCGTAGTCGTGCTCCCAACGGGCAGAGTGGAAAACCTTACCCTTGAAGCTTTCCAGGCCTTTGATTTTCGGGTATTGCGGTACGTGCAGTGGGCCAGAAGCGAGCACCCAGTGGCGGGCCATCAGGGTGTCTCCAGAGCCGGTGCGAATAACCCAGTGCCCTGCCTGCTCATTAAAATTGGCGGCGATGACTTCCTGGCCAAAGCGGGTGTAGCGTCGTAGCCCATACTTTTGGGTGCACTGAAGAATATAGCCCTGAATTTCCTCCCAGCCGGCATAGCGCTGACTCCAGTCCGCTTTGCCTTCGAAGGAATAGGAGTACATATGCGACTGAACATCACAGGCGCAGCCAGGGTAGCTGTTGTCACGCCAGGTACCGCCGACCTCGTTTTCCTTTTCCAGGATCACGAAGTTATCGATGCCCGCTTCCTTCAGCTTGATGGCCATGCACAGGCCGCCAAAGCCTCCGCCAACAATAACCACATCCACAATTTCGGTGGTGGTTGCAGGGATTTGAGCTTGGCTTGTCATTGTTGCCTCCAGAGATGTTGTTATACGCAATACCCTATTTTGTGAGGCTATTCTGAGGGCTTTACCCAGGGCATGGATATGCTAGTCTCCCCCAATAAATTGATAGTTTCGGCCAAAGTGGGTTTTCCCATGAGCAAGCGTTCCATTCTGGGTCTGGTGTATATGCTGCAGGGCTTTCGAGCCTTGGGGGAAGATGTTGATAGTGTGCTGGCGCGATTCGGTATTGATCTCGACGCGATTGATCCGGGGGCAGAGATTGATCGCGGTCTGGAAATGCGTCTCCTGACGGAGGTGGCGATACAGATTCGAGACCCACTGGCGGGTCTTAAGGTGGGCAATCATTTTGCCCTCGCCGGTTATGGTCCGTTTGTTATGTTGTTGATGAGTTGTGACAGCGCCTATGACGCCTTTCAGGCGGGAGTGCGCTATCAGGATCTGACATTTCTGTTTAGTCAGTTGAGCTTTCATCCTGGGGATCGGGAAAGTGCATTGGTGTTGATTCCACCTCCTCTTCCTCTGGTGGCTCGTCGTGTGCGCATCGATGGCGAGGTCTCTGGCACCGTTAAGTTGTTGCTGGATATGCAGGCGGCTGCGGGCACGAACTTTCGCCCGGAGCGTATAGAAATGCCCTATCCGATTCCTCTGGAAGCAGCAGCTTATGAGGCGCACTTCCGTTGTCCTGTGCAGTTTGGAGCAGACCGGGTGCGTATATGGATACGCAACGAATACCTCGCCACGCGCATGCCTGCGGGTGATGCAGTGGCGCATCGGATGTACCGGGCGCAGTGCGATGCTTTATTGCAGAGTCGCAGTCATGTAGTAGAAGAAGGCTTGGCTGACAAAGTGGCGGCGCATCTGGAGTTGTTTACTGAAGATTTTCCGGCGGCGGCAGAGGTGGCGGCTGCACTGGGTGTGTCTGAGCGTACCCTGCGCCGCCAACTGGATGCGGAGTCAACTTCATTCCGTCGTTTATTGGATAAGGTGCGGGCGGGTAAGGCATGTCAGCTGCTGGTTGAGGGCGGGGTGTCGGTGGAGGGTGTTGCCCGACAGCTTGGTTATGCGGAGCCGGCATCCTTTATCCGGGCGTTTCAGCGTTGGACGGGCACTACTCCGGCGGCCTATCGACGTGCTAAAAAAGAAGTGATTGCTATCCAGAAGTACAGGCGTCCCTGAGTTTGGACTGGTGGTGTGTTCAAGGTAAAACAGGGTAAGAGTAGGGGGGGTACACAGTTCAGGGTAAATACAGAGCGCCGAGAACCGCTTCGCGATGCGCCCCAGTTACGCGAATTGCGTTACCAGGTATGCCGGCCAAGCGGGCCCAAGCGAGCCATGCAAACGCGGCACCCTCTACCCATTCCGCTGCCAGCCCGGCGCTATCTGTAGGATTGACAGGGACTGGCTCCATTAGTTGGGTCAGTCGTTGCATAAGCGCAGTGTTGCGGGCGCCGCCACCGCAGATCAGCACTTCTGTGGGGGCCAGAGCGTTCAGCGAGGATGCGATGGTTGTTGCGGTGAGCTCCAGCAGAGTTGCTTGCACATCGGCGCTGGATTCTTCGCCAACATGCGCTTGTAGCCACGATAAATTAAACAGCTCCCGACCTGTGCTTTTGGGGGCAGGCTGTCGGAAGTAAGGTTCATCCAGCATTTTGCTTAACAGGTCGTGCTGTACGTTGCCGGACTGTGCCCAGCGGCCATCAAGGTCACAGGCTTTTTTTTGATGCTGCTGTATCCACGCATCAAGCAGAACATTGCCAGGTCCGGTATCAAAGCCTGTTTCAATGTCGCCCTCGGAAATCAGCGTGATGTTAGCCATGCCACCGATATTAACCACCGCGCAACGGGTGCGGCTGCCCCATAGTGCACGGTGAAAAGCGGGCACCAGAGGCGCGCCTTGGCCGCCGAGAACCATGTCGCGGTTGCGAAAGTCGGTGACCACAGCGATGCCGGTGCGTTCGACAACCACATCGGCGCAGCCCAGTTGCAAGCTGAATCCTTTAAGGCCTGGGCGGTGGCGGATGGTTTGGCCGTGCAGTCCGATGGCCTGAATATCCTCTGCAGCTATGTCGCTGTTTGCCAGTAATGTCAGCACGGCCTCAGCAAACAGCTCACCCAGTGCCCGATGCAAGTAGCCGGCGCGATCTATTTCGTTAATGCCCGGCTCGCAGAGGGCGAGAATATCCTGACGTAAATATTCCGGTAGCTCATGGTTGTGGGTCGCATGCACCACGACCGTGTTGCCGCACTCCAGCAACACCACATCAATAGCATCCAGGCTGGTGCCGGACATAACACCGATGTAGAAACCGTCAGCGGCCGTCATTAAGTGCCAGAGTATTGGCTTCAGAGTAGAGCGCGAGCTGGTTGCGCAGTCTGTTTACTTGAACCAGAAATGCTTTGCGTTCACCTTCAGGAATGCCTTGCGCTTTCGGTAACTGCACGGTTAACGGATTCCGGTGAACGCCATTAACCAGAAATTCATAGTGAAGGTGCGGGCCGGAGGCCAGCCCAGTCATACCCACATAGCCAATAGTTTGTCCCTGCCGAACGCGGGAGCCTGTTCTGATACCGCTGGCGAATCCGCGCATATGTGCATAGAGCGTACTGTAGGCCTGACCGTGACGGATCACTACGACGTTACCATAACCGCCGCGTACCCCGACAAACTCAACGCGGCCATCGCCGGCGGCGCGAATAGGTGTGCCACTGGGCGCGGCATAGTCAACGCCACGATGGGCGCGAATAGTGTTCAGTACGGGGTGTCGACGGTTGGGGTTAAAGCGTGAGCTAATGCGGGCAAACTCTACCGGAGTGCGAATGAACTCGCGACGCATGGAGTTGCCGAGCGGGTCTAGATATTCTGTGCGGCCTTCTGCGGTTTCAAAACGAAAAGCGGAAACCTTGCGATCGCGATTCCAGAACTCAGCCATCAGAATGGCGCCGTCACCAACCTTCTCTCCATCCAGCAACAGTTCTTCATACAGCAACCGGAAGTGATCTCCTTGACGGATATCCAGAATAAAATCGATATCCCAGGCAAAGATGTTGGCTAGTTGCATGATCAGATTATCGGTCATGCCGGCCCGCTGGCCTGCGATAAACAGAGAGTCCTCAATGACGGCTTCGGCGTAACGCACCTGACGCTCATATTCGCGTTTGATGTGTTCTGCTTGCCACTGTATGCCGTCAAACTCGCCGCGAAGAATTTCCACTTGACTGATCTGTCGTTCGATGGCGCGCAGAGAGCCTGCTTCGTCCACGTCAACGCGGACAATATCGCCGACGCGCAGGTTGGCCAGTTCTTTGAGGGCGGCATCACTGGTAACCAAAGCATGCACCTCGGCGGCAGATACGCCTTGATCGCGCAACAGCTTGCCAAGGGTGTCACCACTGCGGATCTGAAGCTCATGCCACTCTCGTTGCGGAGCGCGATCAACCATGGTGACTGCTTCGGCGGAGCTATCTCGAACGGGTAGTGGTAGTGAGAGAGAGGTGCTGTGGTGCGGAAGTGTTGACCCGGTTTCCGGCAGCAATATGGCAACAAACAGGACGCCCACCAGCCCGAGGGTTAGCAAAAGATGCCCTCGCGGCAGGTTTTTTAGAAAAAATGTTATAAAAGACAGTGGTTTACGCATTGTATTGGAGTTTTTTCGAGTTTATTGAAGATAACGCCTTGGAATATAAAGGATACGATCCCTTGAGGCTAACCTAATGGCCTTCTGTAGTGGCCCGCAAGTGCTACAATCGGCGACTTTTGTGACCTCACTCAACATTCAACGGGAGTATACATGTCCAGGCTGGAAGATGCGCTGGCCCTTATCCGGCGTGGCACGGCGGAAATTATTCAGGATGATGAGCTGGTCAAGAAGCTTGAGTCCGGCCGCCCGCTCAGAATTAAAGCGGGGTTTGACCCCACGGCGCCGGATCTTCATCTCGGTCATACGGTGCTGATTAACAAGCTGCGCCAGTTTCAGCAGCTTGGCCATGAGGTGCTGTTTTTGATTGGTGACTTCACCGGCATGATCGGTGATCCCACTGGCAAGAGCGCCACCCGGCCGCCGTTGACGCGCGAGGACGTTATGGCTAATGCCGCCACATATCAGGAGCAGGTATTCAAGATTCTTGACCCGGCTCGCACCACGGTGGTGTTTAACTCCGAATGGATGGGGAAACTGGGCGCGGCGGACATGATCCGATTGGCGGGCCAATATACGGTGGCGCGGATGCTTGAGCGGGACGACTTCAGCAAGCGTTACCGGTCTGAGCAGCCCATAGCCATCCATGAGTTTCTCTATCCTCTGGTTCAGGGCTATGACTCCGTGGCGTTGAAGGCGGATGTGGAGCTTGGCGGCACAGACCAGAAGTTCAATTTGCTGATGGGGCGTACCCTGCAAAAGCAGGCCGGGCAGGATCCGCAGGTTTGTATAACTGTACCCATTCTTGAAGGGCTGGATGGTGTGCAGAAGATGTCCAAGTCACTGGGCAACTATATCGGCGTTAGCGATTTGCCGGGCGAGATGTACCGCAAATTGATCTCCATGCCGGATCAGCTGGTTTGGCGCTACTTCGAATTGCTCAGTAGCCTCGACATGGTTGAGATTGATGTTTTGCGACGCGAGGCAGAGCAGAGCGGAGACCCGAGAGAGGCGAAACGCCTGCTCGCGGAAGAGATGGTTGCCCGCTTTCACGGCGAAGAGGCTGCCCGCCAGGCGCCGCATTCGGCGGGCAACCAGATTGCTCTGGGAGATATCCCGGAGGAAGTGCCTGAGGTGGTGCTGGTTCTGGACTCCGGAGAGGAAAGCTTGCCGATTGCTGCGGTGTTGCGTCTGGCGGGGCTGGTAAAGAACAGCGCCGCCGCGCGGGACCTGCTGGAGAGAGGGGTCGTCTATGTGGACGGCAGCCCCTGTGGCAGCGATCTGCGGTTGGCGCGCGGTCAGGCGCCAGTGATTCAGGCGGGCAAGAAGCAGATCGCTCGTGTGCGTTTGGATTGAGTGATTTCATAGAAAAGTTTTAAAAAACGTTTGACAGGAAGAGGCGTCTGAGTAGAATGGCGCCTCTCTCGACGGGGGTGACCCCGTAGCTCTTTAACAATCAGGCAGGTAAACGTGTGGGCTCTGCTTGGTGCGGTGTCTTTAAAAAGATATCAGCATTAAGCGAAGTCATTCATTGAGT
>PGZG01000098.1 GCA_002840115.1 Gammaproteobacteria bacterium HGW-Gammaproteobacteria-14
AATTGACCGCAGGCCCGGCGTTGCCGGGGAAGCTGGCGGACTGTTCCAGTGATGACCCGGCACAAACCGAAATTTTTCTGGTGGAAGGGGATTCCGCCGGTGGTTCGGCAAAACAGGCTCGTAGTCGGGAATTTCAGGCGATTATGCCGTTGCGCGGAAAAATCCTGAACTCCTGGGAAGTGGACGCCAGTGAAGTACTCGGATCTCAGGAAATTCACGATATTGCTGTCGCCTTGGGTATTGAGCCGGGGAGTGATGACATCAGCGCTCTGCGCTATGGGAAAGTCTGCATTCTTGCGGATGCAGATTCCGATGGGTTGCACATTGCGACGCTGCTCTGTGCGCTGTTTGTGCGTCATTTTCCTGCGCTGGTAAAGCAAGGTCATGTATTTGTTGCCATGCCGCCGTTGTACCGCATCGATATTGGTAAAGACATTTACTACGCCCTGGATGCGGATGAAAAGCAGGGCGTGCTTGATCGTATTCGTGCCGAGGGCAAGCGCGGAAAAATTCAAGTGACGCGCTTTAAGGGTCTTGGCGAAATGAATCCCTTGCAGTTACGTGAAACCACCATGGCGCCGGATACCCGACGGCTGGTGCAGCTTTCTATGGTCGCCGACGATGACACCTATCAGCTGATGGACATGCTGCTATCGAAAAAGCGCGCCGGTGATCGCAAAAGCTGGCTTGAAGATAAAGGTAATTTGGCAGAGATATGATGGCGGTTAGAGGGAAGAGGTGGTTCGCTCTTCGATTCTAACGTCTTACCTCTCCACCCCAGAACACTGAAAGAGATACTGATGGCTGACGATTTCGAAAAAGTTGCATTGCGTGACTACACTGAAAAAGCGTACCTCGATTATTCGATGTACGTCATTCTCGACCGGGCATTGCCGCATATTGGCGATGGCCTGAAGCCCGTACAGCGTCGCATTGTGTATGCGATGAGCGAGCTAGGCCTCAAAAACACATCGAAGCATAAAAAATCCGCCCGTACCGTGGGTGACGTGCTCGGCAAATATCATCCCCATGGTGACTCAGCCTGTTATGAAGCCATGGTGTTAATGGCGCAGCCGTTCAGTTATCGCTATCCGCTGGTGGACGGTCAGGGTAACTGGGGCTCTCAGGACGACCCGAAATCTTTTGCGGCGATGCGTTACACCGAATCCCGTTTGGCACCCTATGCGGAAGCATTGCTCAGTGAGCTGGGGCAGGGCACGGTGGAATGGGTGCCAAACTTTGATGGCACCATGGAGGAGCCCAAGCTGCTGCCTGCGCGAGTGCCTAATGTGCTGCTTAATGGCACCACCGGTATTGCCGTGGGTATGAGTACCGACATTCCGCCACACAATTTGCGCGAAGTGGCAAAAGCCTGCATTCATTTGCTGAAAGATCCGGGTGCTTCGCTGGACGATCTGGTGGAAATTATTCAGGGGCCGGATTACCCCACCGAAGCGGAAATCATCACCCCGCGCAATGACATTATTCGCATGTATGCCGAGGGGCGTGGCTCGCTGAAAATGCGTGCCATCTGGGAAATGGAAGAAGGCGATATCATCGTCACCGCCTTGCCTTATCAGGTGTCCGGCGCCAAGGTGCTGGAACAGATTGCCGACCTGATGAACAAGAAAAAGCTGCCGATGGTGAGTGATCTTCGTGACGAGTCCGATCACGAGAATCCGACCCGGTTGGTCATCACGCCGCGCTCCAATCGGGTGGATGTGCAGCAGTTGATGAGTCATCTGTGTGCCAGCACGGACCTTGAAAAAAACTATCGCGTTAACCTGAACATGATCGGCATTGATGGCAAGCCGCATGTTAAAACCCTGGATGTCATTCTTAATGAGTGGCTTCAGTATCGGATGATCACCGTACGCCGCCGGTTGCAGTATCGCCTGGATAAAGTGATTGATCGCTTGCATATCCTTGATGGTCTGTTGATTGCCTTTCTGAATCTTGATGAGGTAATCCACATTATCCGCAATGAAGATGATCCCAAGCCGGTGCTGATGGAGCGCTTTGGTTTGTCAGATCGTCAGGCGGAGGCGATTCTTGAGCTGAAATTGCGTCATATCGCCAAGCTGGAAGAAATGAAAATCCGCACCGAGCAGAACGAGCTGGCGGATGAGCGTAAAAGTCTGGAAGAAACCTTGGGTTCCATGTCGCTGATGAAAAAGCTCGTGGCGAAGGAGCTGAAGCAGGATGCAGAAAAATATGGTGATGACCGCCGCTCTCCGATTGTGGAGCGTGACGAGTCCCGTGCTCTGGATGAAACTGAACTGGTCGCTGCTGAGCCAGTTACCGTTATTTTGTCTGAGCGTGGTTGGATTCGTTCCGCCAAAGGTCATGATGTTGACCCGCTGACACTGGCTTATAAAAGCGGCGATGCTTTCCTCTCGGCGGCCAGCGGCAAGTCAAATCAACAGGCCTGTTTTATCGATTCAACCGGCCGCACCTATTCGGTGGCGGCTCATGGATTGCCCAGTGCTCGAGGCCACGGCGAACCATTGTCGGCTATGTTGAGCCCGCCTAGCGGCGCCGGCTTTATTGCCACGCTTATGGGAGCGGATAAGGATGCCTGGTTGCTGGCCAGCGATGCAGGCTACGGATTCGTGGCGCGGCTTGGCGATATGCATGCCAATAAGAAAGCCGGCAAAGCCATGCTGACGGTGCCGCCTAATGGCAAGGTGTTGCCGCCTCGACGTATCGCTAACGTAAAAGAAGATCGTGTGGCGGTACTGGCCAATGATGGCCGGTTATTACTGTTTGGTTTGGAGGATCTGCCGGAAATGCCGCGTGGTAAAGGCAATAAAATGATGGCAATCCCCTCGGCGAAACTGGCGGATCGTTCGGAGTTTGTTCAGGATGTTCAGGTATTGGGAGTGGATGATACCCTGCTGGTCTATGCCGGTAAGCGCCACCTTAGTCTGAAGCCGTCGGATCTGGCCCATTATCTGGGTGAGCGTGGGCGTCGTGGCGCGAAGCTGCCACGAGGTTTCCAGAACGTGGATCGGATTGAGGTTGAGAGAAAAGCGTGAAGCGTTTTTCTGTATCAGAGGGCTGAAAAGAATGAGACTGTTTGTCATTAACCTCAAGCGTTCAACGGCGCGGCGCGAAAGTGCCGCCCGCCAGCTTTCTGCGACTGGTGTGTCGTTTGAATTTTTTGATGCGATTGAAGGCAGCCTGGGTTATGAGCCGTTTTTTGAGTCCTATGATGAGCGCGCTTATATTATTAACTGTGGCCGTCCGGCGAAACTGGGTGAGATTGGCTGCTATGCAAGTCATCTATTGCTATGGAAAAAATGTGTCGAGTTGAATGAACCGATCATGATTATGGAGGATGACTTCCAGCTCAGTGATGGGTTTGCCCACTCCGTTGCTGTTTGTGACAGATTAATCAGGCGCTATGGTTATTTGCGATTGCAGTCTGAGCGCCGAGCGCAGCGTCGAACTGTTGGTGAGGTGGACGGATTAACGCTCTACTATTACACCAAAGTGCCCCATAGCATGATGTGTTATGCGGTCAGCCCGGAGACTGCCAAAGGATTTATTGAGCGTGCCCGGGTGCTGGATGCGCCGGTAGATGTGATGCTGAAAAAGAGCTGGGAGCATCGTCAGCGTATGTTCGGGCTGCATCCCTATGTGGCCACGGAAAGTCAGCTCTCCACAGACACAACGATTGTGGGGCGAGTGAAATACAAAAAAAGCCTGAATTTGCAGCTTGCTCGGTTTTTTACCAAAGCCAGCTGGCACTGGCATGCTTTTATATTCAATTTGGGCTATCAGCCTCCGAGATCCGAAGACGTGCATCAGTTGGCTGCCAGTGGCCAACTGATGCATGGCTCTATGATGGAGCGCCTGATGCTGGTGACTTTTCTGGCAGTGGTCGGTGTTTTACTCAGTTAGGATATTTTTTAAACTACGCCTTGCGCCAGCATGGCGTCGGCGACTTTGACAAAGCCGGCAATGTTGGCGCCGTTAACATAATCCACTTTGCCTTGATGGCTGCCATATTCAAGGCAGCTATGATGAATGCGCTGCATGATTTTATGCAGGCGTTCATCCACTTCTCCCTGGTTCCAGCTCAATCGCAGGCTGTTTTGGCTCATTTCCAGGCCGCTGACGGAAACGCCACCAGCGTTGGATGCCTTGCCCGGCGCAAATAAAATCCCGGCCTCACGGAATATTTCAATGGCCGGCAGCGTGGAAGGCATATTGGCACCTTCGGCAACGCAAATGCAGCCGTTCTGGATAAGCTTGCGGGCGTCTTCCGCATGCAACTCATTCTGAGTGGCGCAGGGTAATGCCACGTCACACGTTAAACCCCAGGGGTTGGCGCCACCCTGATAGACAAGATCGAACTCGCCGGCCATGTCCGCCAATCGTCCCCGTTGTTCATTTTTCAAATGGCAGAGGAAATACCACTGGTCAATGGTCATGCCCTCCGGAAAATGCAGAGTGCCGCCGGAGTCGGACATGCTGACCACTTTGCCGCCCAGCTCCATGGCTTTACGTGCCGAATATTGAGCGACATTCCCGGATCCAGAGATGGCGATTTTCAATCCGTCGATGGATTTTTCACGGGTTTTCAGCATTTCTTCGACAAAGTACAGCAGGCCATAACCGGTGGCTTCAGGACGAAGCAGACTGCCACCAAAACTGGCGCCTTTGCCAGTAAAGGTGCCGGTAAACTCGTTCGTAAGCTTTTTATACATGCCAAACATATAACCCACTTCCCGGGCGCCAACGCCGATATCGCCAGCGGGAACATCCAGGTTCGGACCAATATGTCGATACAGTTCGCTCATTAATGCCTGACAGAAACGCATCACTTCCTGATCGCTTTTCCCTTTCGGATTAAAATCGGCACCGCCTTTGCCTCCGCCCATGGGCAGAGAGGTGAGCGCATTTTTGAAGGTTTGCTCGAAGGCAAGAAACTTCAACACCCCGAGATTAACCGATGGGTGAAAACGCATGCCGCCCTTATAGGGGCCAATGGCGCTGTTCATTTGCACCCGATAACCACGGTTAACCTGAATGCGTCCCTGGTCGTCGGTCCAGGCCACGCGAAACATCAGCACTCGTTCCGGCTCCACCAAACGCTCAATCAAACCCGGCTGCTGATATTTCGGGGTGCGCTCAATAAATGGCCAGAGCGATTGCAGCACTTCCTCCACAGCCTGATGAAAAGGCGGCTGATCCGGATCACGTTGACGAAGGTTATCGAGAAAACTGGCCAGAGAGTCGGACATGGATGGCTCCAGATTGGTATGCCGCCGAGTGTAGCAGCACCGGCATCAAAGTTAACGACGGTGTTTCAGAGCGGGCACGACCAGAGCGTGCACTGATATAGAGGCGGCACTACAGAGATAGCAGTGTTTTAATCGCCGGGCCATCAAGGCTGGCTTCGATAACGGCGAGTTTGCGTGTGCGGGGCAGTTTGCGTAATCGGTGTTCGGCGCGCAGGGCAAGACTGCGATCACCGATTTCGGCGCTCCATAACAGTGACACCTGTGTTGCCGCACGGGTAAAGCGTGCCCCCTTGGGGCCGCCGCTCAGATGCTCCTGATAACGCCGCTGCGGGTCCGTGCTGATGCCGGTGTATAAACGACCATCGCAGTCCAGCAAATACAGCCACCAAGGGGTTTCGCTCATTATTGCGTCCGTCTCCACGAATGCTGCTATGGCATGGTGTTATTTTGCCGCAAACCGGAGCCGTTGGCGTGACCGGATGTCACCTTCGCCGGTGCGTTGTTGTCATTGTTGCCGGGGCGCTCGACGGCGTAGCCTCTACACCTGCCGGTTTCATTCATTGTTTAAGGAGAGCTATTGTGGCCGAAGCCTATATTGTTGCCGCCGTACGTACCGCCGGAGGCCGTCGTAACGGTCGTTTGAGCCGCACCCACCCTGCGGATCTGGGTGGCATCGTTATTGACGCGCTGCTCGATCGTACCGGCGTGGATCCGGCCCGCGTGGACGATGTGATTTTTGGTTGTGTCAGCCAGATCGGCCCGCAAACCTTCAATATTGCCCGCACCAGTATTCTCAGCTCGAAACTGCCGGAGTCTGTACCTGGTGTATCCATTGACCGCCAGTGCGGCTCATCGCAACAGGCAATTCATTTTGCCGCTCAGGCGGTGATGTCCGGCACTCAAGATCTGGTGATTGCCGGAGGTGTGGAATCCATGAGCCAGGTGCCCATCGGTGCGCCGATGAGCAAGGCCATGGACCTTGGCACTCCGTTTGCGGGTGAAATCAGCAAGCGTTACCCCAATGAAACCTTTAGCCAGTTTAACGGTGCTGAGCGGATGGCCGCCAAGTACGGCGTTACCCGCGAAGCTCTGGCAAAGTTTGCCTATGACAGCCACGTTAATGGTGCCGCGGCCACCAAGGCAGGAAAGTTCAAAGATGAAATTGTGCCCATCGAAGTCGAGATCGAAGGCCAAACTGTGACCCACGATACCGACGAAGGTATTCGTTGGGAGCCGGACCATGATGCCATGTTGAATTTGGCGCCAATTCAGGAAGGCGGCGTGATTTCTGCGGCGTTTGCCAGCCAGATTTGTGACGGCGCCTCGGCAGTGATGGTGGCCAGCGAAGCCGCAGTCAAGCAATTCGGCCTGACGCCACTGGCGCGCATTCACACCATGGCGGTGGTGGGGTCTGATCCCACCATGGTGCTGGAAGGTCCGATTCCGGCCACCGAAAAAGTGCTGGAGAAGGCAGGACTTGGCATTGCCGACATGGATCTTTATGAAGTGAATGAAGCGTTCGGCTCAGTACCGTTAGCCTGGGCCAACGCCCTC
>PGZG01000099.1 GCA_002840115.1 Gammaproteobacteria bacterium HGW-Gammaproteobacteria-14
TTCTACATTGCCAGGCTCCGCAAAAGCATCACCGGTGAGCGTGGTAATTCTGGAGATGAGCGGTTCGCCAAAAACGATGGCCCGGTAAATGGCTAACGCGGTTCCTGTGTTGTGGCACACCACACCGATTTGTGCCGGAATACCGCCGCTGGGTACTTCCTTGCCGGTGAGTATGCGAATCAGCTGTTTTTCACCACCGGATGGATATTTCGTGGGCACAACGACGATTTCAATGCCGGTGCCACGGGCGGCAATCCGCATGGCTTCTATGGCCTGCGGCTTATTGTCTTCAATGCCGATCAGGGTTTCCTGCGGTTGCAAAATATGCCGCAGTATTTCAACACCCTGAACAATTTCCGCTGCGCGTTCACGCATCAGCATGTCGTCTGCAGTGATGTACGGTTCGCACTCCACTGCATTGATGATCAGTTGCTCAATGCGATGTTCCGGTCGCGGGCTGAGTTTTATCGCCGCCGGAAAACCGGCGCCCCCCATGCCGGCGATACCGGCTTCACGCAGCCGGGCTACCAGTGCGGTGGGCGGGCAGCAGGTGCGCCAGTCCGGTAATGGATGCAGTTCGCACCAGCGTTCCTCGCCATCCGGAGTCAGTACGATGCATGGGGCCTGCATTCCCGAAGGGTGCTGAACCGGTCGCGGGCCGATGGCGGCGATGGTGCCAGAGGTAGGGGCATGCACCGGAACGCTGACGGCCCCTTGCGCTTCAGCAATTTTTTGCCCCTTGAGCACCTGCTGTCCGATTTCAACAATCGGTTTTGCCGGTGCTCCGAGATGCATGTTTAGCGGTAGCACCAATTGTTCCGGCAGGGGTACGGCTCGAATGGGTCGTCGAGTGGATTGATCCTTGTTCTGCGGGGGGTGAATGCCGCCGTGGAAATCAAAGAGTCGACGCTGATGGGTGACTGGTGCGTTCACAGGTTCACCATGGGGATCAGGTTATCCGGCTTGTTGCCTACTCCAGCTGGGCGTTGCCAGCTCCAGGTGCCGAGGGTCGGTTTCACCTCAACCATATCAATGCAGTCCACCGGACAGGGTTCAACACACAGGTCACAACCGGTGCATTCATCAACGATCACGGTATGCATCAACTTTGCGGCGCCGACGATGGCATCCACCGGGCAGGCCTGAATGCATTTGGTGCAACCAATGCACTCGTCCTCGCGAATATAGGCGACCCGTTTAATACCTACCTCGGCGCCTTCTTCTGCATCCAGAGGCAACACCTCACGGCCGAGTAGCTCCGACAATGCGACTACCGTGGACTCGCCACCCGGTGGGCAGCGATTGTGTTCCTCACCGTTGGCGATGGCCTCGGCGTAGGGGCGGCAGCCAGGGTGGCCGCATTGGCCGCACTGGGTTTGCGGGAGAAGGGCATCAATCTGTTCAACAATGGGATCACCCTCAACCTTGAATTTTTCCGAGGCAAAGCCAAGCAGGGCGCCAAATACGGCGGCCAGTGCCAGTAGTGCCAGCATGGCAATCAGTATCGTAGTCACAGTTTGATTAATCCGGAAAAGCCCATAAAGGCCAGTGACATTAAACCGGCGGTGATCAAGCCGATGCTGGGGCCACGAAAGGCGACCGGCACATCTGCCACCGCAATACGTTCACGCATGGCCGCAAATAGCACTAGCACCAGAGAGAAACCGAGGGCGGCACCAAACCCGTAGCTGAGCGATGACAAAAAGGTGGTGTCTTCTTTGCGAACATTGAGCAAGGCGACACCAAGTACCGCGCAGTTAGAGGTAATCAGAGGCAAAAACACACCGAGAACCCGATACAGCAGCGGGCTTGCTTTGCGCACAAACATTTCCGTGAACTGTACGGCGACGGCGATTACCAGAATAAAAGAAATAGTGCGCAGATATTCGAGCTTCAGAGGAACCAGCAGCCAGCTCCAGGTCAGGTAGGCCAGCACCGATGACAGCGTCAACACAAAGGTGGTGGCCAGCGACATGCCCATGGCGGTTTCCACCTTGTTGGAAACCCCCATAAAGGGGCACAGGCCCAGAAACTGGACCAGTACAAAATTGTTGACCAGCACAGCGCTGACGAGGATCAAAAGGGTCTCTGTCATGATGGAGCTGTTTACCTCTGGACAGTCGGTGATGCCGAAGAGTGCATGGCAGCATGAGGTGCGCAGTATATACGTAATTCACGGTATAGACCGGCGCATAGTATGGGCCAGCGGCCGGAGCGCCTCAACCGGAAGGGGGCAATCGGCCTGCTGTTCGGACACCCTGTTCGAGGAGTGTGAAGCCAGAACGCGTTCTTGTCAGGACGTCGCCGTGGTGCCCGGTTTGATAGTGTAAAACAGAGGGGGTGATGGTGAGGTGTTAGAGGCTAGAGGTGGGCTACGTTAGCCAAGATCGCTTAAGGAGTGGCGCAGGCGCAGGTGTCGTCGCAGGGTCCGGGAGAAAGCATCTACCAGCAGGTTGAGTATGACGCCGGCCGCAATCAGTACCAGAGCCCGGTCAATGCGTAACTCGCTGAACGCGGAGTCGACATAGAACCCCAGAGTGCCAATACCAAGAATGCCGAGAATCGCGGTTTCACGCATGATGATCTCCCAGCGATACAGCAGCAGGGCGAGGAAGTTGGGATAAATCCGTGGTAACACCTCGAAGGCATAGCGATTGAGACCATGACTGGCATCGCTGCGTAACTGCAAGGTATCGGTAAAGCGTCCGCAAAGGTGGGCAACAATGGCGCCGGTGTGCAGCGATAGCGCAAGAATGCCGGGCAGCATGGAAGGGCCCATCAATAGCACGAAGATAAACGCCAACAGAAACTCGGGCAGGGTACGCAGGATAACGAGCAGACCGTTGCCCGCACTGCGACTCAGGGGATGGCCGAATTGGCGCGATATCAATGGAAACAGCATTAATGACAGCACACCGGTGACCAGCAGCGCTGCCGTGCCCAGCACCAGTGTCTGGGTGAGTCCGGGGAGGATCTGTTCGTGCAGTAGCATGCTCGACCAGTCGCCAAGTTGATGCCATTGCCAATCCGCCTGACGCATGGGAGCGGGGATAATGTCTTGTGTTAGAAAGCGGGACAGGCTGCCTTCCGTGACGTTGCCACGGGGTGGCGCCCACACCAGAGCTGCGATTAGCCATACCGGCATCAGCATCGGCTTCAACCAGAAACGCAGAGATAAAACCAGCAGCATCAAGAGATAGAGAAAGGCTGCGCCCTCGTTGTAATCGCCTTGACGAAATGCCGTTTCCAGATGAAACCCGAGGGTCGGCAGACCAATAAACCCCAGTATCGCCGACGCCCGGATGCCACATTCCACTCGATAGGCACCATAGGTTTTCATGTGCTGCCAGACCAGCGGCAGGCGTGCATACCAGAATAGACTGAACGCATCACTGCCTATCGGTGAGGCATGGGCTGGCGCCCGGTCGGCTTCTTCAAAAAACTCGCCAAACACCTTGGCAAAAATACCGCTGTAGGGAATGGCGATGGCCAGCAAGCCGGTGAGTGTGGATAGCCCGGCCACCTGCAGAAATAACAGCCCCCAGAACAATTCATGCACGGCCCGAATGACGGCGCTAAAACCCCGCACCAAACGCCAACGCCAGAATAAGGCCAATAGAAAACCACAACCGAAACCCACAGCAACGCCCTGCAGGGCAAACGCCAAGGTGTAACCGATGGCCGGGATCAGCTGGTCGCTGGCAAAAAAATCCGGCGCCAGAAAGCCGCTGGCAATTCGTTGTAGTTCAAGACCCGGATCGCCGGTGGTAATCCGCGTATCGGCTAACCATAGGGCGGCAAAACCGATCAATGCGATAAGCAGGGTGGTACGACGAAAGCGAGCAGCGGTGGTATTCATCCGCGCCGATAGAGTGGGTCAAGGTCGCTGATAGAAAGGCTGCTGCTGGCGGCATCCAGCACAATCTCACCCTGTTTCAGGCCGATAATGCGGTCGCAGCAATGCAGCGCTAACTCGCGATCATGGAGGGCTACCACGGCCGTATGATGTCGCTGAATGGCCATTGTCAGCAGCGCTTCGGCCTGTTGTTCGTCGACGCTGGAAACCGGTTCGTCGGCGAGCAGGATATCCCGTTGGCTGAAGAGTGCGCGGCCTAATGCAGTGCGCTGCGCCTGACCACCGGAGAGACGGTCAACGCTAGTGCGTAGTTTATCTGACAGCCCCAGATCCTGAGCCAGTGCGGCAACAGACTGCCATTCTCGCGCCATGGGGCGAATCAGGTTGGTCAGGTTATACAGTGGCGGATGACGGTTCAGCGCCCCCATATAAATATTGTGAAATACGCTGAGCATCGGCACCAGCGCACCGAGCTGGGGGCTCCAGGCGGACTGCTTCGGTTGCTGCCGTCGAAGCGCTTCCAGCAGTGTGGACTTGCCCGCACCGCTGATCCCCAGAAGGGCAACGCGCTCGCCCTGTTGAATCTGCAAGTTCAGCGACGAAAGCACCGACACACCCTGACGTTTCAGGGTGTGTTGCTGAAAAGAAAACAGCGTTGTGGTCACGTTAGTCCATCAGGCCAAGGCTGCGTGCGGTTTCGAGAACCGGTAAAAAATCTTCGTTGGTGGCGGGGATAAATGACTCGCGGGGGAAGGCATCCAGAATCTCCCGGTCATTCAGATCCAGCAGCGCCTGCTGGACCCGGTCGGCGAAGCCCGCACCAAAACGTTGATCCACATCACCACGAATAACCCAGTGGTAATCCGGGTAGGGTGGCGTGACCCAGACCACATTGACCTTGTTCAGGTCGACCTTGCCTTCGGCCACTTCCCGGAGCCAGACCTTGTAGCTGAGAGCACCCAGCTCATAGGCACCACTTTGTACCAGTGCGATGGTAGCGCTGTGGTCGCCACTGAAACCTACTCGGCTGAAAATGTCTTCCGGTGAACGGCCAAACTGTTCGCGCAGGAAAAATTCAGGCATCAGTCGTCCGGAGGTAGAACTTTTCGAGCCAAAGGTAAAGCTGCGACCTTCCATGCCATCGGGAAAGCCATCACCGGTAACCGTGTTGTTATAAGGAATGCCACTGCTGTGGTGGGCAATAAAGTAGCTCAAGTACTGGGGGTCTTCGACGCCCTGAGCGATGGCATAGCTGCCCGGTACCAGTTGCGTGGCCTGAACACCGGAAAAACCACCGAACCAGGCCAGCTGCACTTCGTTATTGCGGAATGCGGTGACTGCGGCAGAGTAGGATTTTACCGGCACATAGCGCACATCAATGTCGAGTTTCTCGCTGAGGTAGTTGGCGACCTTCCCAAAGCGCTGCATTAAATGGGCTTCGTCCTGATCGGGGATGGCGCTGAATACCAGTACCGGCTTTTGTTCCGGTGTGCCGCAGGCGGACAATAAAAAACTAACGCATAACGCCGCCAGAGCGGCAGGAAGTCGCTGGATCATTGTGGCTCTCCGTTCAATGGGGAGAAACACTGGACTGTGCCACCGGGTTCCGCGGGTCCGGCAAGACGCGGGGTGGATGTTGCTGCTACTTTGGCCGGGCAATTACCGGCTTTTCAGCCAGGCAATCACGTCGTCGCGGGAGCCCTCAAACAGCACGGTTCCCTGACGTTGTCGAAGCATATAGTCATACATGGGGTCGTAATAGTCCCGCAACATCGGTTCAATCCAGCGACGATGGCCGGCGATGCAGCCATTACGCTGCTGCTCTGCCAGTGCCGCAGAGAGCGTTTCGCGAAGCTCGCGATGCCGGCTACCGCCGAGTCTGCGCTGAATACGATCCAGAGCCGCCAGTAATTCTTCTCCGAGTTTGCCCAGAGCGTCCCGTTCGCCGAAGTACTGCTGATATTCGGCCAAAGGCCCTACCACATAGTCTTCCAGCGTTACTGTCACCCGGCTGTCGAGGGATTCCTGAATAATGATCCGGTCGTCCCTGAGAATCCGTTCCTGCATGGCCTGCGGCACATAGCAGCGACCGATCAATCGGCTTTCATCTTCGACGATTATACGGTGAGGCTCTTGTAGTGAGAGTTTTAACAGAGCTACCGCTAGCCGGTTCTCAAAATCGATCTGGCTGGGCTGCCCTCCCGGGCGACGACCAAAAGCAGAGCCGCGATGATGGGCCAAGCCTTCAAGATCAATACTGTCGGCAATGGCGTCGATGACCCGTGTTTTTCCGCATCCGGTGCGACCACACAAAATAACCAGTGGCAGGCGATGGGTCAGGGCATCGCTTTCAGCCAGCAAAAAGCGGCGCAGGGCTTTATAGCCGCCGCTGACCAGCGGGATATTAACGCCAACCTCATTGAGCCATTGTTGTACGGTTTGCGAACGCAGTCCGCCACGGAAGCAATAAAGATAGCCATCCGGGTGTTGTTGGTACCACTGTTGCCAGCCAGTCATACGGGCCGCCCGGATATCACCGGAGACCAGTTGCTGGCCGAGCTCAATGGCGGCGGCTTGTCCTTGTTGCTTATAACAAATGCCGATCCGATGACGTTCATCATCGTTGAGCAGCGGCAGGTTGGTGCTGGCTGGAAACGCGCCACCTTGAAACTCCACCGGGGCGCGAACATCCAGTAGCGGGATATCGCCGAGCATCAGCCGGCGATAATCGGTGGTGCTCATTAACTTGCCGAGGTTTGCGGTGCGGCCGCTGCGGCTTTGCGTTTTTCCCGCTCCGCTTTCGGTTGCCAATGTAACGAGCCGAGGAACACCAAACGCATTTGTTGCTCTGCCTGCTTGGTGA
>PGZG01000100.1 GCA_002840115.1 Gammaproteobacteria bacterium HGW-Gammaproteobacteria-14
ATGCAGCCAGGGGACGAGTTAGTCGTTTTTAATGGTGATGACGGCGAATGGCATGCTCGCATTGCCTCTATCAGCAAACGCAACGTCACCGTAGATCTGCTGGCACACTTAGCCCTTAACCGAACTCCCAACATTGACGCTCACATTGTCCTGCCGATTATCAAAGGCGACCGTATGGACTATGCCCTGCAAAAAGCTACGGAGTTAGGCGCCGCTTCTTTCCAACCGTTAGTGACAGAGCGTACGGAAGTAAAACTGTACAACGATCGTATCGACAAGAAATTATCGCATTGGCAGCAGGTCGTTATTAGCGCCTGCGAGCAGTGCGGCATGAACCGGGTGCCGCTGGTGCAAGCACCGATTCGACTCCATGACTATCTGGAAAAAATATCAGAGAAAGGCCTCATCGGAGAGTTAAAGATCATTGCGCACCCCGGCGAGAACACCCTATCCGGCAACTCCCTGCGTGAAGCAAAGCAGATCACTTTGCTGACAGGCCCGGAGGGTGGCTTTAGCACCTCAGAGCTGGAAGCGGCTATCTCCGCAGGCTTCCAGCCTTTTGCACTGGGTCAACGAATCCTGCGTGCCGAAACCGCGCCCACTGCATTACTAGCAGCTATCTGGATGGCATGCGGCGACTAGTCATGCGGAGAGTAACCGGCAAGCCATCTATCAGCACTCAAAACACACTATAGATCTTTTCCTCGCCAGAACGGCAGCATCCGCTTGAGCACATCGTCACGATCAACAACGTGATGCCAGATACCTCCTGCAATGTGCAGCAGAATCAGAACAAACAATGCGGGTGCCAGTATATCGGCATGAATATCCTTTATTTGCCCTGCTAACTCACGGTTGGTCTCCAACCATACAGGAATCTCGAACAGGCCGAACCAGCTCACCGGACGACCACCCAGCTGGGACATCAATAGTGCCGACAGCGGCACCAGAATCATCAATAGATACAACAAGGCATGGCCGATGGATGCCATCTTTGCCATGCCGTAACCACCGAAGTTCTGCGGTGTCGTTTGCGTCAAACGCCACCCCAAACGCAGCCATACTAAGAAAAACACCGACAGCCCCAAAGAGCGATGCAGGGTCATCCACCAATCTCGCTCCGCCGTACCGCGCTCATACAGCTCACGCTGATCAATAGCCACGAAAGCGCCGACGATTAAAAAGAACATTATCCAGTGGAAACTTTTAGCAACCCAACCCCAGCGGGAATCCGTATTTTTCATCATGGCATTCACTCCCGTGAATTTATTTAACGAATATATTCTCTGAGGGCTCTCCTTTGCGGAGGCGCTCAAGTAATACCTTGGACTGTTTGTACCAATCGCGCTGCCCCTGACTACCACGTGTAAAGCGCTTATAGGTCCACTGATATTGCTCCGGATTGCGCAAAACAATTCGCTCAAACCCGGCGTTCATCGCTTTCATGGTTTCCGCTTCATTCATCTCCAGCATCTCGGCTGCAGACTCAAACCAAACCTCGAAACGATAGTCAGGGCTCCGCTGGGCACTCACAAAGAAAACATGGGGGCGATAACGCTGGATCACTTTATAAACAAATACAGGAACCATCACATCATGACCGAAAAAGGGAGCATACGGATTAGCAGTTCCTCCTGGCTTGTGATCAGCCAACAACCCCAAAGATCCGCCACGCCCCATGGCTTCCAGGGCAGCACGAACACCATCACCATTAGTGGGCACCAGCGTACAGCCCGTGCCCTGCCGCCCCTCTTTGACAAGGTCTTCAAGCGCGCTGTCGCCACCGGGTTGGTACATAATAATCGCCCGATCTTTCTGCCCCAGCGTTAACACGGGGACCTCCCAGCTCGATTGATGCAACGACAAGTACAGAATAGGGCGATCATCATTCAGCGCCGCCAACCATGCCTCCTCACCATGCACTCGATCAACCCGTGCAAGCGTTTCCGGAACCGGGCGCAGCCAAACATGACTATATCCTGCGAGGGTTTTCGCAGTTTCGATAAAAGCACGACGGGCAAGGGCGCGGGCTTCATGCCAGCTTTTCTGGGGGAAACAGACTGCAATATTCAGCATGGCAATACGGTAAGGCTTGGCAACGGACAGGGGCAAATGGCAGAACAACCAGGAGAGAGCAGCCGCAAAACCGATAACGATTGATAATGGCATAATAGAAAACAGCTTGATCACTCTGGCTTCAAAAACGTGTTTTTTCTTCATTGTTTTAGCAACTCAGTAAAGTCCACGGTTTCGCCATGCTGCAAAACCCTGAATTCATTATCCTTCACCCCTGCCTCCGCCATTGCCTGACGCAGTCGGCGAGGAGGCTCGTCCATTGGCTCGCTGGTCAGCACAAAGGTACCCCAGTGCATAGCCACCGATACCTTGGCACGAATATCCCGATGAATACGCACTGCTTCATCCGGCGCCACATGCACCGGCGCCATAAACCAGCGCGGATCATAGGCACCAATCGGTAACAAGGCCAGATCAATGCCATCAAACACATCACCGATATCGGCAAACAAACTGGCATAGCCGGTATCACCAGCGAAATACAAACGAAACCCGGCAATCTCCATTAACCAACTACACCATAAGCTGGCATTACGATCCGTTGGCCCGCGCCCACTGAAGTGCTGGGCAGGCAAACAAAACACCTCTGCGCTGGCCGTCGCATCCACCGACGACTGCCACCAGCCAATTTCGACCACCGAATGGATATCACGACGGCGGAACCAATCAGCAACGCCGGTGGGCACATAGAAAGTAAGGCGGCCAGAGAAGCGTCGATCCAGCTCCAGAACAGTTTTCTCATCCAGATGATCGTAATGATTATGAGAAATCAACACATGGGTAATATCGGGAAGCTCCGCAACCGATAACGGCGCCGGAGTATAGCGTTTCGGACCCGCAAACTGGACCGGGCTGCATCGCTCGGAAAATACCGGGTCGGTCAGCACATTACAGTGGCGGTATTGAAACAAAAACGAGGAATGGCCAAGCCATGTCAGGCGAGGAATAACTGCAGGCGCCGATAATACATGGACATCCGGCTTTAATAACGGAAAACGCTTTCCCGGCGGAAAAGTGGGGCCGCTCTGCATTTGCCAACGAAAAAAATCTTTTAATCCATGGGAAGGCGTACGCTCAAGGTTGCGGAACTTCCCTTTATGAAATACGGACCTACGGGCCAGCTCGGCAAGACGCTCCCGATTCGGCGTCATGATTCAGTCATGCCCGCCAACACCCGCTCCATCGCATCAAGATCTGGAATCACCGCCAGGTCACCACCAAGCTGCACATACATGGCTTCAGCGGGACCGCTGTCCACCGGCTCTTCAACCAGATCATCCTTGCCAACCCGAGACAGCCTGGGAATTCCTTGAATAATCACCGCATAAAATTTCACTTTCCCGGTGATCGTATTGATCACCGCAATACGCGCATCTGGGCCGATCAATACCTGGCCGCTTTCATTGAGACGCTCAAACGATACCAGCGGAATTTCTTCATCTCGCCAGTTGATCCAACCTAACAACCATTCCGGGCCATGTCCCGGTCGCTCCGGTTTACGCAGTGGGATAATTTCGGCCACAACGATGTTAGGCACCAACCATGGCCGACCATGCATCGGAATCAGCAGGCCGGGAATATCTGACGGCAATTCAGCCATGTTTGTTCTCCTGTGAGATAGCCTCTGGGCGACCAGCCTTCAATGTACAGTACGGCGAATATCCTGACGAACATGCTCTACCAACGCCAACGCCAACTTCTCCGGGGAGCCTGAATAGCCCACACAACCGGTGTCACGGGCCGAGTCCGGCTGGCTACTGCAAGCACAGCTGGCCGCATCCTGCGCCCACACAGGTGCGCCACGTTCACGCATTTGCGGACCCGCAATAGACCCGTCATTACCCATACCACTAAACAAGATAGCCCCCGCCCGCTCAGAAAATCGCATCGAGGTGTTGGCAATCACCTGATCAATAGAAGGCGCATAGGGACCTTCCCAGGGCTTGCCCGTGGACACTACTCGGCCGGTATTGGTGAAGGCAATTTCATACTCCACCGGCGCTACCAACACGGTACCATGCTGTAGCTGCTCACCATCGTAACCGACACGACATGCAAAACCGTTATCACGACACAACACTGATGCCAGTGTTTCCAGAAAACTACCATCAATATGTTGCGCCAGAATAAAAGCGACCGGCAGCTCAACGGGCAAACAATCGAGAAAACTTTTGACCGCAGCCGGGCCACCCAACGAGGCTCCCAATACCCAGACCCGCTCAGGCACGGGCCCCGCAGCCACCATTCGGAACTCATTGGGTGTGGGAATGTTGATCGATGGTTTAACCGGAGGTAGCGCTTCCAGCGCTTCCACCACAACCGGCCGCGCCACATAATCCAGCATCTTGCTTAGCAAACGGCGCTCCCAGCGTGGGTAGCTGGGGGAGTTTCTTGCCGGCGCCTGACCATCAGAAAAAAGAATAGGCACCACGGCCTGCTCCAACAGCTGATCAAGAAAATCACTCCAGCGATCTTCGTGGCTGAGATCCACAACCCAAAGATCCAAACCCGTGGAGGTGAACCAGCTACTTTCAATATTGGCAGGATCGGTGTTGACCACCACCAGATAGCCCTGAGCCTTTACTGCAGATGACAATAAGTGTCCCTGCAACGTGGTATCAGCGATGATGCCGATGCGCGGGCCGCCCTCGGTCATATCCCGGCCGTTTCACTCTTTCTGGCCAGCAGTTCCTGAATCGTGGCCAACAGCTCACCTTCCTGGAAGGGTTTGCCCATGTAACGATCAACACCAATTTCAAAAGCTCGCTCGCGGTGTTTCTCCCCGGTGCGGGAGGTAATCATAATGATGGGGATATCCTTCATTCGCGAATCATGGCGTACATGAGATGCCACTTCAAAGCCATCCATCCGCGGCATCTCAATATCCAGCAGCATCAAATCAGGCTTACGCTCTTCGAGCTTCGCAACAGCATCAACACCGTCCTTGGCTGTCATCACTTCATAGCCATTACGCTCCAACAGGCGCGTCGTTACCTTCCGCACCGTCACCGAGTCATCGGTAACCATAACCAACGGCAGTTTTGCTACCTCTACCGGTTTTTCTGCCGCCAATGGCAGTGCTGGCTCCAATCCCTGTTCCGCTCTGGAGCGACGCTCCAGCAAGCCATGCTGCCGCTGCACATGAGCCGCACGAATCAGTGAGTGGACATCAAGAATAATGACCACCGAGCCGTCACCCAGAATGGTGGCGCCACTAATACCAGCCACCGTCGCCAACTGCGGCCCAACGGATTTCACCACGACTTCCCGCGACCCGACCAGACCGTCAACCAGAATAGCGACCTGATGTTCCGTACTGCGAATCAGCAATACCGGCAAAGGCGTTTGCTGATTCATAAGATGACTCGGCAATGTCTGGCCATGGACAAAGTTGCCAAGATAGTCGAGCTCATAGGACTGTCGCGCATAGACGAATGGTGGCGAGTCTTCGCTGAAATAATTTTCCAGCTCATAGGGGCTAATGCGGACAATACCTTCGATCTGATTTAGCGGAATAGCATAGTTGTCTTCGCCCACTCGTACCATCAAGGCACGGTTCATGGCCAACGTAAATGGCAAACGAATAGTAAAGCGGGTTCCCTGTCCCTTTTTCGAATCAATGGACACCGATCCGCCCATCTGTTTTATCTCGGAGGACACCACATCCATACCAACGCCACGGCCCGAAATCTGAGTGACTTTCGCTGCGGTGGAGAAGCCCGCATTAAAAATAAACTGCTGAATTTCCTGATCTGTCAGGCGAGTATTTTCTTCGATCAAACCTCGCTCAATAGCTTTGCGACGAACCGCATCGGTATCAATACCCTTGCCATCATCGGACAGGGTCATCACCACCTCGCCACCCTCCCGGGTAAGCTCTAACGAGATACGCCCCGTCTCATCCTTGCCCGCCGCACGTCGCTCCGCAGGATTTTCGATACCATGATCCACCCCATTGCGCAGCATATGCTCCAGTGGCGCAACGATCCGCTCCATCAGCGTACGATCCAGTTCACCATCAGGATTAATAACGTCGAACTCAACTTTCTTGGCAATCTCCCCGGATACCTGCCTCACAATGCGGCGCAGACGCGGCACCAATCGTGTGAAAGGCACCATCCGGGTGCGCATAAGCCGCTCCTGAAGCTCGGTATTAATCCGCGACTGCTGCAGCAACAGGGTCTCCGTGTCGCGGGTACGGTCCAGCAATGTTCCCTTCAGATCCAGCAAGTCAGAAGCAGACTCCGAAAGCTGCTTGGTAATCTGATGAAGCTCGGAGTATTGATCCATCTCCAGAGGGTCAAAGTCTTCACCATATTGGCCACTCTCCAGCCCCTGCTGGTAGTTGGACATAATCTGCGCTTCTGTTTCCGAGTCCAGTCGGCGCAACTGCTCATACAAACGCTCAATGGTGTTACCCATTTCCTGAACATGGAAAGTAAACTCGGTAACACCCTGTTCAACCCGGCCGCGGTTAATACTGGTCTCACCGGCAAGGTTCACTAAAGACTCCAGCACACCAGCATCAATCCGCACCATTTCCTGCGGCTGCTGTTGCGCCTGTTGTCGACGG
>PGZG01000101.1 GCA_002840115.1 Gammaproteobacteria bacterium HGW-Gammaproteobacteria-14
ATGTCGAAACACTAACGCGATATCCTCATCCCCGGCGGCCACTTCAATTTGGGGAATCCGGCGGCGAGCATCAAGAGACTCAATCAGCCGTGCCAGCGCTTGAATGGATTGGCCCAGCGCCGGGATCAGTACCGGGCAGGACTCAACAGCAGTAATAAAATGATTGCGCTTTTCACGGAAACCGACCAACGCTTGCTGACGCGACTCAACATACTTCACACCAAGGCGGGCTTTACTGCGATAGCCGATTACCGGGCCAGTCAGTGGTGGCAACCACTGTTTCGGCACCAAGCCACCGAAATGACGTAACTGCTCTTCCAGCATGCGCTGCTTTCGCAATATCTGCTCTTCACTGTTCAAATGCTGGAGGCTACAACCACCGCAACGATCCGCATGGGCGCAGGGAGTATCAACACGATCCGTCGACGCCACCCGTATTTCCAATGCGCGTCCTTCATCAAACTTACCGCGCTGGGTAATGTATTTACACAGCACCGTCTCGCCAGGCAGCGCATTATCAATAAAGGTGGTTTTGCCGTCTGGCCGGGCAATCCCGCGACCGTCGTGGCTCAGGGCATCGACGATCAGCTCCGCCGGTGGCGGCAGGGGTTTACGCTGCGCCATCAGGCACTCTCCGGCCAGGCAGCAAGAAATTCGTCAAAATGGGGCAGTTTCTCCGCCTTCAGCCAGTCACGCAGCATTTGAATTTCCGCCGCATATCCGGGCTCATCCAAATGGCCGCGCATTAACTGGAAACGCAAATACACCAGCCAGGTGTTAAGCACATCCGTCTCACAATAGTCACGGATTCCTTTAAGATTGCCGCCCTGAAACGCCTCAAAAACCTTGCCGCCGCTCATGCCCATTTTGCCAGGAAAGCCCAACAGGGTGGCAATCTGATCCAGTGGTGCATTAGCCCGGCCACTAAACATGGCCAACACATCCATCAAATCCAGATGCCGGTAGTGATAGCGGCTCAGATAATTGTTGTAGCGGAAACTGGTGTCGTTATCACCGGTTTCCCAGTAACGGGCCGCCGTCACACCATGCAGCATCGCCCGATAATGCAACACCGGCAGATCAAAGCCACCGCCATTCCAACTCACTAATTGGGGCGAAAATCGTTCAATCCCATCAAAAAAACGCTCAATCAATTCTTTCTCCGTACTGCCCTCATCCCCCAACGACCAGACCTTGATCCCGGCGGTAGAACGCAGCACAACCGAAATGGCGACAATACGCTGCAAATGCAATCTCAGGAATTCATTGCCAGTTTCCTGACGACGAATATTAAACAAGGCACTGGCAGTATCCTTGTCATCAAGACCCTGCAAATCATAAATACGCCGACCACCGTCCAGATCCGGAATGGTTTCAATATCAAATACCAGTACGTTCATTAGAATTCCCTGAAGCTCTTGCAGCTATTAGCCATTGAAGACACCGGTGGAGAGATAACGATCCCCCCGATCACAGACAATTGCGACAATCACTGCATTTTCCAGTGTCGCGCTTAAACGCAAAGCGCCGGCCACGGAGCCCCCGGAGGACACCCCGCAAAAAATCCCCTCTTCCTGCGCTAACCGACGCATGGTCTGCTCAGCAGTGGTCTGATCCATATCAATCACCTGGTCCACCCGGCTGGCGTCAAAAATGCGCGGCAAGTACTCCGTCGGCCAACGACGAATGCCAGGAATCTGCGAGCCATCTGTGGGTTGTAAGCCAACTATCTGAATATCCGGGTTCTTCTCCTTGAGAAACCGGGACACCCCCATAATGGTGCCGGTGGTTCCCATGGAACTGACAAAGTGAGTGATCTTGCCATCGGTGTCGCGCCAGATCTCCGGGCCGGTGGTTTCATAGTGGGCCAACGGGTTATCCGGGTTAGCGAACTGATCAAGCACTCGACCTTCGCCTCGTGCCTGCATCGCCATAGCCAGATCCCGGGCGCCTTCCATACCCTGCTCGCGGCTAACCTCAATCAGCTCCGCGCCATAGGCACGCATGGCATCCTTGCGCTCCTGACTCTGGTTGGCCGGCATAATCAGCTTGATCCGATAGCCCCGCATCGCCGCAGCCATGGCCAGTGCAATGCCGGTATTGCCACTGGTGGCCTCTATCAGCACATCACCGGGCCGGATCTCACCGCGGGACTCCGCCTTGCGGATCATATTGAGCGCCGGCCGATCCTTAACGGAACCGGCCGGATTATTCCCTTCCAGCTTGACCAAAAGGGTATTGGAGGTTTCCCCCGGCAAGCGCTTGAGGCGCACCAGCGGAGTATTGCCTACGGTATCTTCAATCGTCAGGTATCTCATGGGAGCGAATTGTACCTGTCCGCGCGACCGCTGGCACCGGGTGAAGACGCCACGCATAATGTCAGCCATCCGCTTTGCAAAGGAATACCGGTGCAACACAGTCTGCGCAGCCGAATCCAGATTATGACCGCCCTGCCAGCCTTGCTGGCAGTGGTGGCACTGGGCAGTTATATGCTGACCAGTCGAATCAATGATATCGAGAGCCATGGCCGCAGCCTGCAGCGCTTGGTAGTGGACAGCTATCTGGCCCAGCTGGGCAGCCTGCCCGAAGACCAGCGACCGCAGCAGGAGCAATTGTTACGCGCGGCGCTGGACGAGCCGGATGTGAGGGCGGCCACTCTATGGCATCCCGGCGAACAGTGGTCTATCCATGCGGGACCACGAATGCGGCCCCTGCCGGAAAACACCTCGGTGCTGAATCTGGTGCGTGCTACCGGTGACAGCTGGCGCTGGCTGGCGCCGGTGGGCGACAACGGCATAATGCTGGAAATTGAGTTTTCCGGTCAGCGGCAGCAACTTGAAGTCTTGCAAACCCTTCTGTTCCTGCTAGTCGGCGGCATGGTGATCGTCCTGCTGACCATACTGCTGACTGCTCGTCTGAGCCGCTCACTCACTAACCCGGTTCAGGATCTGCTGCTCGGCATTGGCCGGATTCGCGAAGGTCGTCTGGAAACCCATATCGACACCGCGGCCCCTGGCGAGCTGGAGCAGCTGCGCGACGCCATTAATGCCATGGCTCGCTCACTGAAAGAAGCCCAGGCAGAGCTTCAGCTCAACGTCGATCAAGCCACCGAGGATCTGCGCGAAACCCTGGAAACCATCGAAATCCAGAATATTGAGCTCGACATGGCTCGCAAAGAAGCACTCAAAGCCAGTCAGGTGAAATCCGAGTTTCTGGCTAATATGAGTCATGAAATCCGTACGCCCCTGAACGGGATTATCGGCTTTACCCGATTACTGTTGCGCTCAGGTCTAACACCGCGGCAACGGGACTATATGAATACCATTCGCAAGTCATCGGAATCGTTATTAGCCATCATCAATGACATCCTTGATTTTTCAAAAATTGAGGCAGGCAAGCTCAGTCTTGATCAAGTACCTCTGTCCCTGCACGACTTGATTGAAGATGTCCAAACCATGCTCGCCCCTCTGGCTCAGGAAAAAGGCCTTGAGCAGGCCGCCATTATTTATTCGGATTTACCTATGCGTGTGCTGGGAGACCCGCTACGCATCCGCCAGATTCTTATCAATCTGGTAAACAACGCCATCAAGTTCACCGATCAAGGTTCCGTGGTGGTGCGCGCCATGCTCGAAGAAGAGCGCAACCATGTTGCCACCATTAAAATCACCATTACCGACACCGGCAGTGGTCTTACCGAAGAAATGCAACGAGACCTGTTTAATGCGTTTACACAAGCCGATCAGAGCGTCACTCGTCGTGCCGGCGGCACCGGCCTTGGCCTGGCAATTTCCAAACGATTAGCAGAAGAAATGGGCGGTGAAATTGGCGTTGAATCAATTTGGGGTAAAGGCTCCACTTTCTGGTTTACCTTAAAGGCAGAAATTGACGAGCAAGAAAACGGCGACACCTTCCGTGCATTCCGTAATACTCCGGTACGCCTAATTGAAAGCGATGAACATGCTCGGCTATGCCTGTTTCATATGCTCGGCGACTGGGGAATGCAGGTGCAGGAATTTTCTGCCGCCGCCGATATACCCACTGCTGACGATGCCGGCAACCTGATCGTGATTGGCCTGAGCGCCTCCACCGAACCCAGCGCGGTCACCATTGAACAACTCCAACAACTGCCGGCCCGGGGGCACAAGGTTGTCATCCTGACGAACCACGCTGACCGTCTACAGCGAGACCAACAATGGCCTGCAAACGCCTTTCGGCTGCTAACCAAGCCGGCCACACGACTGCGCTTGTATGACGCTCTGCTGGAGCTGTCTGGCGGAGAAAGCAGCGAACACGAACACCTTCCCAAACATCCGAACTTTGCTGGGCTGCGCGCAATGGTTGTTGACGATCACGCAGGCAATCTACGATTGGCCACGGTCTTTCTTAATGAGCTCAATATTGAAGTGGTTGCCTGCAGTAGTGGTCGGGAAGCCATTTCCGCCTTTTCACAGCAAACATTTGACGCCATTTTTATGGATATTCAGATGCCAGAAATGGATGGTATCGAAACCACCCGCCAGCTTCGGGAAATGGAGGGGGAAGGATGCCGCGTTCCGATTATCGCTCTCACGGCCCATGCGCTTGCCAGCGAACGCCAGCAACTTTTAAATGCGGGCATGGATGATTACCTGACAAAACCCTTGAACGAAAAACATCTATCCCATGTACTGAGTCGGTGGACAAACCGTCATAGTAATACCGACATTGTCGATGAGATTAAACCAGAGTCTGAAACCACAGAACCACTACCACAGCTGGACCCGGCACTGGCGCTGGAACGCTGCGCAGGCAAGGCAGACTTGGTAGAAGACATGCATCGCAGTTTGTTTATTCAGCTTAGTGGCGATGCGACCACCATAGCCCAGCTGGGGCGAGACAAGCGTCATGAAGAATTACTTGAGCAGGTTCACCGACTGCATGGTGCTACCCGCTACTGCGGCACTCCCCGTCTGGAAAAAGCTGCGGGAGATCTGGAAGTTATTCTCAAACGCGGCGGCGATGATTCTGAAGTTGCGCGCGCGCTGACCACACTCATTGCGGAGATGGAATGGCTAAGTGATCAGGACGCGCTTTCAATAATTACAAAGGCGACCACGTAATCCTGCTCGTCCGCAAGGCTCACATGGCTGCGCTGCCCCGGCTGACAAAGCGTTGTGGCAACGCCATCAAACACCAACTGCGGCTTACCGTCAGCACTGTGGACAACACCGATATCACGCCAACGCAGGCCGCGGCGCAAGCCCGTACCAAAGGCTTTCAAGGCCGCCTCTTTTGCTGCAAAGCGTTTAGCCAACAACCTTGCCGGATGAGCATGCTGATAGAACTCCGCTAACTCAGCGCTGGTCAATAAACGTCTGGCCAGCGCCTCACCTCGTCGTAACAAGGCCGCCTCCATGCGGGACACCTGAACAATATCAGTACCAATGCCAATAATCACTGCGCAGACCCGGCCGCATGATCAATCAGTTGACGCATGCGAGTTACCGCCTCGTCCAGACCACTCAGCACCGCACGAGCAATAATACTGTGACCGATATTCAGCTCGTGGATGCCAGCAATCGCGGCGATTGCCTGAGTATTGTGATAGTGCAACCCATGGCCAGCATTCACAATTAGCCCTGCCGCTAAACCATCAATCACGCCCTGACGAATGCGATCAAGCTCTTGCTGCCGGGTCACCTCATTAACAGCATCCGCATAGTGTCCGGTATGTATCTCTATAGCAGCTGCACCGCAACGACGCGCCGCCTCTATTTGTCTGACATCCGCATCAATAAACAGTGACACCTGAATGCCTGCCTGATTCAAGCGTGAACAGACATCCGTGAGCATGGCCTCATGACCAATCACATCAAGACCACCCTCGGTCGTCAATTCCTCACGCTTTTCTGGCACCAGACAACAATGCGGCGGCTTCAAGCGCTCAGCAATGGCAACCATTTCCGAAGTGGCCGCCATTTCCAGATTTACTCGGGTCTGGCAGGTCTGCATCAATAGCTCAACATCACGATCATTAATATGGCGCCGGTCCTCCCGCAAATGGACAGTAATACCGTCAGCACCGGCCTGCTCTGCCAACAACGCTGCCTGCACCGGTTCCGGGTAGCGGCTACCACGGGCCTGCCGCAGGGTTGCCACATGATCAATATTGACGCCCAGCAATACTCTACTCATAACTCGGACCCTCGTTCATACTCAGGTTTTTCCGCTGTGACGAAACAGTTTACGACTTTCCAAAGGTCTCCCACCCAAATGAGGAGCTAATGCCTCGCGCATTAAATCTCGCGCTGCTCTACGAGATTTGTCATGCCAACAGCCAGTAGCAATATCATTAAGGTAACGACCGGGAAAGTTGCCACGTGCATCTTCTACCAGCCCCTCTTCAGGTACCAACCTGTAACAGTGATCAGACTGGAGGGCAACACCACGACTATCACAGTCCAGCGACACCCCATAACCCAAAACATCCAGCAACCGGAACTCAAAATGACGAAGCACGACGTCTGCCTGCTGCTCCGTTTGCGACAATAGATCAAGGCTCGCTTCGTAAGCATCGAACAGGGATGGCAGAGACTCTTCACGATGCAGTAAACGCACCAGCAATTCATTGAGGTAGAAGCCACAAAACAGTGGC
>PGZG01000102.1 GCA_002840115.1 Gammaproteobacteria bacterium HGW-Gammaproteobacteria-14
ACGGGACAAATGAAAGCCCAGCTCCAGACGATGCAAATGTTCAAAAACCCGCAGTGACACCCGCCGCATGGCCCGTTCCGCAACTCGGGCAAATACCGCATCGCGCAGTTCGCTGAACAGGGTCGACGCCAGTCGCAACAGGCCATAGGCCAATACCAGCAGCAGCGGCACCAACAGGACCACCTCGACAGCCTCGCCCACGCCTCCCTGACCGGCGGAGGAGTCGAAGCTATCGACGATATATTTCAGCGCCAGGGGCATGGCCACGGTGGCCAGTTTCGCCGCCACCAGCAGACTCAGGGACAGCAGTACCCGGCCGCGAAACTCCAACAAATAAGGCCATAACGAGGCAAGAATCCGCCAGTTGGGGCGGTGTCCGGGCGGGTAATCAATCTGACCGAGGCTACGCAAGGCGGTCTCCGTTCTGACAGGGGCGCCAAGAATAACAGTCCGGACGGCCAAAAGGCGTCGTTGACACTGGCTGGCACAGACCTTATTTTGTACTACATCAAATTACAGAGTGCCTTGCCATGCCCCGCTCGTCCGACCCGAACCGCCCTTCACGTCCCGCCAGCACTGGCCGGGGCCGTCGGCCAGCGGCCGAAGAAGAGCGCAAGGATCGCGTAATCCAGACTCGGGTACCGAAGGATCTGGAGAGCACCCTTAAGGAAGCCGCCGAGCAGAAGCGCATGACCGTGTCACATCTGATCCGCAATGTGCTGGAAGATACCTTCAATCTGGTGGACGGCATTGTCGCCGACTCCAGCGCGCTGGTGGAGCATGTTACCCGGGATGCCAAGCGACTGGCGGCCACCGCCCGCGGCGAGAGCCAGGCCAAGCCCTTAACCCCCGCCAACGATGGCGGCGACCTTGCCAGACAGTTACTGGAATCCGTGGATGCCTGGCAGGACGTGATTGTGAACAAGCCGGGCCAGTGTATTGAATGCGGCAAAGCATTGGGTCGAGGCGACCGCGCTTTCCGGGGGCTAACACAACTGCCGGAAATGCCATCCGTATGGCTCTGCCAGGACTGCATCGGCAAGCTGTAGTTAATTTAACAGTTAATTTAAAAGTTAATCTAAATCGTTAATTTGAAAACCTGACTTGAAAGCCTGTTAGCCAAAAAATTTTAACCGGAAATGTACTACAAAAAATGACAATCACTCGAAGGAGTTCCACAATGTTGGCCACTGAAATCAGCGCTGAAACCGCATCGACCAACGACACCGCGAACACGGAAGTACGCCAGCCACGCCGCGATAGCGGCTTGAAAACCTGGCTCAAGGTGATGAATGCATCGCTATCCGCGCTGGAAGATACCGTATGGCAAGGGCGCGATCTGGCGGAAAAAGCATTGCGCGCCTGGCGTGATATGGAAGCTGGCGTGGAGCTGGCAAAGGAAGAATACGAAGCCATCCGTCGCGAAGCCACGCAGTGGCCGGCTCGTTTATCCCGGCTGTCAAAAACCGGCTGGATGCTCACCCGATTGACCACCAGCTACCGTTTCTGGGGCACTCGCTCAGCATTTTTACCACGCCATAAAATGGAGACGGCCCTGAATGCCCTGCACCGTGAAAACGCCATTCGTTTTCGCGATACCTCCCTTGAACATGGCGGCGCTTTTTTGAAAGTGGGCCAGCTGCTTTCCGCCCGTGCGGATCTTTTGCCACAACCCTGGATCGACGAGTTACAAATTCTGCAAGACAAGGCCCGGCCGGAAACCTTTACCACTATTCGCGACCATATTGAGGCAAGCCTGAAACAACCTTTGGAAGAATTGTTTCTGGAGTTTGACCCGGAGCCGATTGCCGCCGCCAGTATTGGTCAGGTCCATAAAGCCGTGATGCATGACGGTCGCCAGGTTGCCGTCAAGGTACAACGTCCGGGTCTATCGGAGCTGATTGATCTGGATATGGCGCTATTAAAGCTGTTTGTGAACAGCATCGCCTCCCTGTTGCCGCCCACCGATATGGACACCATTACCGCAGAAATCGAACGCACTTTGCGGGAAGAGCTGGACTACCGAGGCGAAGCGCGCTGGATGAGCCATATTGGCGCTCGGCTGAAAGACGTGCCCGGTATTGTCGTACCCAAGGTAATCGGCACATTGAGCAACCGCACCATCCTGGTTACCGAGTTTGTGCAGGGCAATAATTTCGCTAACGAACTGGACCAACGCAAAGCCGCCGGAGATCATGCCGGGGTGTCCGATTTGCTGGGGCGGTTACTGGATGTCTATCTGCGTCAGGTACTCAATTTTGGTGTATTTCAGGCGGACCCACATCCGGGTAATTTTCTGGTTACCGAGAACAACGAACTCGTGCTGCTGGATTTCGGCTGCACCATGGAGTTGTCGGCACAGTTTCGCAGTGGCTATTTGAAAGTACTCGGCGCTGCGCTGGTTGATGACAACGAGCAAATTGCCGCCTCACTGGAAGCACTGGGTTTCCGCACCCGTAGCGGCAAGCCCGACACACTGTTGGCCTTTTCCAATGCTCTGCTTAATCAAATTCGTAACGCGGCTATGAATATGGGCAGTGGTCGCATGGTCTGGCCGACCACCGAGGATATGCTGCGCGAAGGCGAGCGCCTGTTTGCGCTGGCCGAGCAGGATCCAGTGGATAAGCTGCCCGCCGAGTTCATTATGCTGGCACGGGTTTTCACCACCATTGGCGGCCTGTTCGTACATTACAAACCGGATATGGATGTTAACCGTTATCTGCTACCGCACCTGATCGGACCTGCCTTCGAGGCGGTGCGGTAACGCCTTACCCGCGTTATCGCACCAGTACGTCTACAGCAACAGGGGCCAGCATAGACCTATCCAGCATGAGCCGGGTGTTTCTCACCCGGCTTGATAATGTCCTGCTCACGATCTCCCCACATGCTTTGCAGGGCGGCCAGCTGGGCTTTGCGCCCCTCACGCTCCAGGCGTTTTTTCAATAACGGATTGAAACGCTGAACACTGTAATTGGCGAACCGCGGCCCCATCATCATTAACGGGAACCAGGGCAGAATATTTTCCGGCAAGCCCAGCTTTTTCATCTGTTTCCGGTTCAAAAATAAACTGCTGTTACTCAGGTGCTGGTGATAAAACAGCTTGCGACGCAGCGTTTGCAATAACGGGACTTTCTTGCCCCAGGGAAACTCCCGCTGCAGCGGCTCTTCCGATAACGCTCGCCCCAACTCCGCACTGGTCCAATCGGCACGGCTTTGGGTTAAAAAGGTTTGGTACAAACGCACCAGACCATCACGCTCCCGATCTACCAGCCACTGATCTTCCACACCCATCAGCCAACCGGCATATTTCCACAAATGCATCACCGCTTTTGATTCATGGGGTGTCACCGGGATACCCATAGCACGCATACCCACCAACATGATCGGCCCGAAAGCCAGATAGGTGGCCAGCATATCGGTCTGGTTTACCGGAATGCCCCATTGGCTGTTATCCCATTCCGGGCGGTTGGGTAAATGACGACGCACCATGCCATGCACCATTCGCACCCGCAGGGTGGTTTTGAAACCGATACCAAAACGATCAAGGCCGCCATGCTCGGTGCAATCCACCCACCACTTACCGGTTTCCGCGATACGTTGTCCTGCCCCCTTATTCAGGGCACCGGTAATCACCAATGCATGATTAAAACCCGACAACAAATAGCCCCCCATCAGGGCAAAATCGCGCAGCACGTAGGGGCCGGCCAAACCCGTGCGATGAATAAAGGAAACCCCGTCTTCAATCAGATCATGATCCAGCCAGGCGGGGGTGCGCTCGATCATTGCAAAAAAATCTTTCAGCGGCTGTGGTGCATCCGCAACACTGTCGATACCGTTTTCCAACGCCTGCTCATACAACAAACGGCCTTCCCGGGGGCCAAATTCATAGAGCCAGTCCAGCAACTGATCCATGGGCTTGTCGCCCTGCCACAGAGCCGACACCATCTGATTGTATTCTTCCCGCGTCGGCGAAGGATCGCGCCCCATCATCAGTTTCATAAAAGGAGTACGACGTAACTGGGTGCCTTCAAAAGGGCGTACACGACCAGGAATTGGGCGAACTTCAGCATTCATACAGGATGTTCCATGGCGCCAAGATAGGTTCACCATAGTGGCGCGAGCGCATTAGCGGCAATGACCGCAAGTGACGCCGCCATGGGCTCTGCTACCACGGATACAAAAGCTGGGAAATTGGTTCATAACGGTAGAACAGAGCAAGCTGTTCGTATACCTCAGGCCAATGCTTCCTGAGTATTTCCGGTCGCATAAAAAACTGCTCACTAAGCACCGAGAAAAACTCACCGGCCCCCTCAAGTGCATAGGGATCGATCAGCGTTGGCTCATTATGGTCTGCGGCCTTCTGGGAAGCCTGCCAGGCGGCCTGCATCACCTGCTGCCAGCGAGCCGGGGACATATCGCGATGCAGCGGCGGGTAGCCATCGGCATCACCATTACGCATATCGAGCTTATGGGCAAACTCATGAATCACCACATTACTGTCGGGATCATCCAGATCACTAATATCTTCCCAGGAAAGAATCACCGGCCCACGCAACCAGGCTTCACCGCTGCGCGCCTCACGCTCATGAGACACCAGACCGTTTTCGTCATGCTCTTCAAAAGGAGACAGAAAGGCCGTTTCGTAAACCACAACGCTGTACCAGCCGTTATACCAGTCCAGCCCCAGACCCAGCACCGGCAATGTGGCTAACGCAGCAATCCGCAATCGCACCTGATCAGTGATCACGAAACCGCTGCCGGAATGGAACTGCTTGCGCAGCAAAAAGCGCAATGCCAGGTCTTGCCAACGGGCCATCAATTCAGGGGGTAACCGGTCGGCACGGGGATACACCGCAATAGCCTCGTGCCACTGATCCTGTGAAAGAACAATGCGGGCCAACTGCCGATCTTCACGCCAGTGACGCCAGCGCTTCAACATATACATGACTCCAGAGTGCGGCTTCTCATCGGTTGAACAACTTTGCCAGAAGTTGCAGACTGACATCATTCGATATCACACATAAGCATGGCAAATATAGCCATTGCCCGGAGCCATCCCCATGCCCGCCGCAGAACAGTCCTTATTCCAAAGCCTGATTCGTCGCCCAGCCATCGCATGGCCCACCGTAGTGCTATTCGCGGCAGCCGGTCTGATCTATATCAGTGCAACGCTGGCCGCCATACAGGGATTGATCCCCTCCGGTGTTGCCATTGCCCTCAACGCGATCGCCGCCTTCTGGTTCTTTACCGTTTTCCATGAGGCTTCCCATAACGCGCTGAGCGAACACAAGGCTCTGAACGACTGGCTCGGGCGTATCAGCATTCTGCCCTTTTCTCCGGCGCCAATTTTTCGCGCATTCCGTTTTATTCATATGCAACATCATCGCTTCGCCAATCAAGGCCGAGACAAGGATCCGGATGGCTGGTGCGGTGGCGGTAATGCCTGGACCCTGCCCCTGCGCTGGGCAACACTGGATTTGAATTACTATGTTTTCTACCTGCCCAAATTGAAAGACCGGCCCAGGGATGAACGCAATGAAACCCTGCTCGCTATCGCTTTTGGAGTACTGCTGGTGGCACTGGTGGTGATGTCCGGCTACGCCATGGAGGCACTGCTCTACTGGTTTATCCCCGGCCGCATCGCCATCGTTATGCTGGCCCTTGCATTCGATTTTCTACCCCATCACCCGCATCAGGTGAGCGAACAGGAAGACCCCTATCGAGCCACCAGCAATCGTGTAGGCATGGAATGGCTACTCACTCCGGTATTGCTGTATCAGAACTATCACCTGGTTCACCACTTGTATCCCCGTGCCCCCTTCTACCGTTATCTGAAGATCTGGAAGGCGAAAGAAGCGGAGCATCTGGCTCACAATCCTTACCTGATTGACCTTATCGGCCGCCAAAAAAAGCCGCCTGATCAGGCGGCTTTTTAACCCGTTAATTCACCTGACCGAAAATCAGGAAGCTGTCGGCATTCAACCAGAGATGCACCAGAACGCTGGCGATATAGCCCAGCAAAATAACCGGCGTCCAACGCAAGTGGCCCATAAAGGTGTAATGCCCGCGCGCCTGTCCCATCAACGCCACTCCTGCCGCCGAACCAATCGACAATAGACTGCCACCAACACCCGCCGTCAAGGTAATCAGTAACCAATGGCCATGGGACATTTCCGGCTGCATGGTAAGCACCGCAAACATTACCGGGATGTTATCAATAACTGCCGAAATCAAGCCGAGGAAAATATTGGCATTGGTGGCGCCCCAGCCGCTGTAGAGCGCCTCAGACATCAGCCCCAGATAGCCCATATAACCCAGGCCGCCAACACACATCACCACACCATAGAAAAACAGCAGGGTATCCCACTCTGCCCGCGCTACCCGGTTAAACACATCAAACGGCACTACGCCGCCAAGCCGCTGCAACGCCTGTTCGTCACCCCGTTGTTCCGCCAGAGTGCGTTTCTTTGCCAGCGAGCTTGGCAAGGTGCGGCGCAGGAAAAAACCAAAAAATTGCAAGTAGCCTAAACCCGTCATCATCCCCAGCACTGGCGGCAAATGCAGCAAGGAATGACAAGCAACGGCAGAAGCCACCGTTAATAAAAACAGAACAAGAATACGGCGGG
>PGZG01000103.1 GCA_002840115.1 Gammaproteobacteria bacterium HGW-Gammaproteobacteria-14
GGGCTGAGAGCTTTGGTGGAGAAGCCCGCGGAAGCTCGAAACTGGACAACCCCTTATTTGAACAAAATGCCGGAAGACCCCTGGAATAATCCCTACGTGTATATCAGCCCGGGTATTAACGGCCCCTATGATTTGATTTCTCTCGGCGCCGACGGCCGCGAAGGTGGTGAGGGTTTTGATGCCGATATCAGCTTCCGCGACCGTGGTAACTGAGAACCCTTAGCTCTGACGGCGGCTATTTCTGTGAACAAATTCATTGTGAGCAGGCTGATGACATCCGTCGACTATCCATTCGTTGTTGCCGCATTGAGCCCACGGGTAATTCATTATTCGCGGGCTCAACGAGGCTTTACGTTATTGGAAATTCTTGTGGTAGTGGTGTTAATGGCGGCTGTCACCACCTTGCTGGCCGTAGGCGCCAGCCGTGGTTCTGGCAGGGATGTTGCCGAGGAGTCCACAGCAAAACTTCGCGCGACATTGGAATTGTTGACAGAATCCAGTCTTTTCCGGGGCGAGCTACTGGCCTTGCGGTTGGATGATCAGGGTTGGGAACCGTTGCGCTTTGAGGTCAGCACGGGCGAATTTGAAGTGATGGCGGACCCATTAGCTCGCTACGATATGCCCGAACCATTACAGCTTGAGTGGGAAATGGAGTCCCCTCGTGATGCTACAGAGGTGTCGATTAGCACGGCGGCTGAAAATCTTTTTGAGCGTCCTCAGGGAAGCGATGAACCAGAGTTGCCACAGTTTTTCTTTTTCCCCAGTGGAGAGACATCCGCCGCTCGGTTCATGATTCGCAACCCTGACAGTGGTTTGGAGAGAGTCCTCAAACTTGACCCTCTTGGGCGAGCAGAGCTGATGGATGATGGAGTATGACGCATCGTCAGTCAGGCTTTACCTTGGTAGAAATTCTCTTATCGCTTGTGATTCTTGCGTTTGCCGCGATTTTACTTGCGGATACCTTTGGGGCCAGCGCCTCAGCATTTAGTCGACTGAACAAGGACACTCAAGCCTGGCTGGTTGCCAGTGATAAGTTGGTAGAGCTACAGGTATTTCAGCAGTGGCCCGCAACGGGTACCCAGGATGAAATCGTGGAGCGAGGAGGACAGCGATGGCAGGTTCGTACTCGCACGACAGAGGGGCCTTATCCCAACACCCGCCGGGTTGATATTGAAGTCGGCCTGGCAGCTGAAGGCGGTGGTTGGCAGCCTAATTGGTCCCAGTTCAGTCTACTGGCAAAGCCCCACGAATCCATAGCGTCACCCGCCGGGAGTTCACCATGAAACAGCGGGCAAGAGGGTTCACCTTGCTCGAACTGGTGGTCGCCATTGCCATTCTTGCTGGCATGTTTGTGGTGATTCAGGAGACTTTCCGCGCCGCGAGCATTGGCCGCGAACAGTTAAATGAAGAGGCAACACGCCTTGAGGCTCGACAGCGCGCGTTAACATTCTTGTTGATGGATTTTGAGCAAGTGATTGCACGTCCGGTGCGAGATGCGTTCGGTGAACTGCAGCCAGCGCTGATGTCCGTTGAGGGTGGACTGGCATTAACCCGTCTTGGTTGGGCTAACCCCTTTGATCTGCGTCCTCGATCTTCCCAGCAGAGAGTGGAGTACCGTTTTATCGACGAGCAGCTTATTCGTCGATACTGGCCTTCGCTGGATGTGGCTGCGGGCACAGAGCCAGTGGACACCATATTATTAACGGAGATCGAGAGTGTTGCCTTTCGTTATCTGGACCAATCGGAGAGTGGTGAGTGGCGGTGGCTGGAAAGCTGGCCTGATGTTGCCGGGCAGGTCACTCGTCCGTTGTATCAGCCGCTACCAAAAAGTATTGAGCTGACAATTACTTTTACCGATGGTAGTGAGCTGCATCGTTACTTCCGTACAGTGGTGAATCCATGGCTATGATGTCAGGACATCAGCGTCAACGGGGTGCGGCTCTGGTTATTGTGTTAATGATGTTTGCGATTGTGGTGACACTGTCCGTGGAAGTGTTATATCGGCAGGATCACTTCCGTACTCGCACAGCGAATCTGTTGAGCTGGGATGAGCGCTATCAATATGCGATGGCTGCAGAAGCATTGGCGATTCGGGCACTGATTGATGATCTCGAGAATGATCAACAGAGCGGTACCCTGACCGATGACTGTGTATCCGATCGCTGGGCGGTGAATCTGCCACCGACACCTTATGAAAGTGCATTTCTCAGTGCTTCCGTTCAGGATCTGCAGGGACGTTTTAACATTAACTGGTTGATACGCGCGGAAGCTGATGAGTTTGTTCGTGACCCGGAAGCTCGGTTGCAACTCGAGCAGTTGTTAGCCCGTGTACTGCCGCAACCCAATCGGGCGGCGGTGTTGTCTATGGAGCTGGCCGACTGGTTGGACAGCAACAATCTGGTAGATGATGTTGATGGCGCCGAGGATGCGGAGTATCGCTATCAGCGAACTGCTAATACGCCAGTCTTGCATGAGTCAGAAATGCGTGCGCTGCGCTCCTTTACGCTTGAGGATACCGGGGCGGATCCGTTCTGGGGTTTTTTCACTGCCTTGCCCCTGGGTACGCGGCTGAACATTAATACTGCTCCTGAGCCTGTGCTCAGTGCGGTTTTCAGTGATACGGTTGCAGAGCCGGGGGTTCAGTTGGTAATGCAGTTGCGGGAAGAGGGAGCCATTGAGTCCGTGGATGCGGTATTGGCTCAGGCTCCCTTTAGTGCGTTAACAGCCGATCAGCGATCAGCGCTGAGTAACCGGTTGGATGTCCGCTCTGACTATTTTCAGGTGATGGTAGATGTGCGAACTGATCAGGGGTTAACAAGGCTGGCAACCCGGATAGTCCGTCCGGCAGATGGTGAGACAGCGGTTTTTAGCCGTCAGCTGGTACCAGTGCTGGCTCCACTCGAACCAGCTTGCAATCCCCTTTACAATCAAGCTGATAACACGACACCCGTGATAGAGTCGGGCGTGGAACCGGAGTAACCCTTTGGTGCCGGTGATCCTTACTGCGGAGATATAATGTTGGCTGATACCACCTTGCTCTGGCTTGCCCCAGGGGCTCTGCAAGCAGAGGACCTCGCCTCACACCCCGCATCTTGCTATCGAGGTGATGGTGTGGCGCAGGGGGGCGTTGCTGATTTGCTCAAGAATACGAGGGGAGCGCCGCTGACGGTGGTGCTATCGGCTGCGGATGCGTTGGTTACGGAGGCCGAGCTCACCCGCAAACAGGCGCGTCATTTGGCAAAAATCTTGCCGTTCCTGCTCGAAGATCAGCTTATTGATGCGCCAGACAGCCTGTGGTTTGCCAGCGGCAAGGCAATTAATGGTGTTTACCCGGTGGTTGCTTGCAGTCGGGAAGGGCTGGATCGGCTGATTGCAGGTTTTGATATGTTTGGCTGCACTGTGGCTAGTCTGGTGGTGGATGGACAGCTTTTGAGTCAGTCGCTACTGGGTCAGCAGGAGCAGGCTCCAATAATGGTGTGTCACCAGGGTTATGAGCTTTTATTGCCTGGGCCGGGTCAGGCGCTGGTGGTTCCGGAGCATGATGCATCCGCGACACTGGCCTTGCTGGATATACAGGCCGAGTCTTTGCGTGTGGAGGATGCTCAAGGGTTGCTGCGGCAGATGCCAGAGACTCTCTCGCGAGGACGTTATGCGGAGCTACTGCATGGCGCGCTGCGCCCCAGGCAAGAAAGCAGCGGTGGCGGTGTCTCCAGCGGTTGGCAACAAAGCGGCTGGCTGGTGGCGGCCAGTGTGGCGTTGGTGGCCATGTTACTGGCGGGGCAAGCCTATTATTACGAAGGTGAGGCGCAGCGCAGTCGGGCTCAGGCGGCAAGTCTTTACAATGAGCTGTTCCCCGGCGATCAGGCGACAGCAATTCTGGAAAGTCAATTTCGCAATCGGTTGGCAAGACTCGGTGGCGGGACCAGCAGCGTTGGTTTCCTGTCATTAATGCTGCCGGTGGGGGAAACCCTGCGCGGCCAGTCCAGTAATGGGTTGGCTGCCCGCCGGATCCAGTATGACGAGCGGGAAAGCGCCTTAACTCTGGATGTGTCGGCGCCAGACTATGAAAGTCTTGAGGCGCTGCGTGAGCGTATTGGTCAGCAAGGGCTTCAGGCAGAGATTGCCAATTTCCGAAGTCAGGGTGATGCCGTAACGGCTCGATTGCGAGTGGTGGCCGGGATATGAAAACGATGATCGCGACATTCACAGATCGGCTGCGTCCCATCATAGCGCCGGCTCAAGGATGGTTTCAGCAGCGCCCGCCCCGTGAGCAGATGGCCCTTAAGGTGCTATCGGCAGCACTGGCACTGACTCTGGTGTATGTGCTGTTTTGGCAGCCCCTGATGAACTGGCATAACAGCGCCACCCAGCTTTATCAGAGCAACGCAAAGCTATTAAGCTGGATCGATGATAATGCTGCCGCCATTCGTGCGGCGTCTCGCAGGCCGGCCAACAGCTCTGGCACGATGGCATCCGGAGACTGGATTGCACAGCTCAGTCGCAGCGCTTCCACTGCAGGAGTGTCATTGCGAGGATTTACACCTGAAGGCGAGCAGGGGGTGCGTATTCAGCTTGAGGCTCAGCCTTTCGCTGAGACATTGGCCTGGCTGCAAACGCTGGAAGGTCAGGGAGTGCGAGTTTCTTCTGTTGAGTTTTCTTCAACCTCGGCCACCGGGTTGGTTAACGTGCGTGCCACCCTGAGCCGGGGCTAACATGCTATTACGCTCCAGCCTGTTGTTACTAGTGTTATTGCCATCGCTGGTTTTTGCCGGGGCATTACGGGTTGTTGATGATGCAGTGCTGGTATTTTCCGCTGAGGATTTCCCTGATGCAGTGGGCAAAAATATTCAGCGCCTGTCCGTTGTTCGTTGGCAGGATGATGACTTTGTTCCAGTGCCTTTCCAGATTGATGAAATGGACCGCGTCAGTTTGGTGTGGTTTGAGCAGAGCGGGTTCGAGCGGTTAGGCAGCTCAGGGCTATTTGATCAGGCGGATCAACTATTATTAATGGCTCGGGATGCAGGACTGGCAGCGCCGGATACGGCGCGTTTGTCCGAGGGCGAGCTATTATCCCGCATTCGCATTACACCGCCGGGCGAGGATGCACGGTATTTTTATTTGGCAAAGGACAATTCGCAGCGGAATCTGGATCACTACGTTTCGCATGACCCATTAACTGGTGTTACCAGTACTGCGCATTACGTGTTAACCACAGATCCCTCCAACGAGTTGAACTGGCAATACCTTGGTTACAGCGGTTATCGAGGTCGGGCTGATGCATCATTGATTGACACTTTGAAAATGCGAATGTCGGGAGGCGTTCTACTGCGCTTCCCTCGGGTAACTCTGGACAATAATAATTTAAAGCCAACTCTTATCGGGTTTCGTATTGGGCAAATCCGTTCAGTGATGCACTTGGAGACACGGGTGGTGTTTGCTGGTTTGCCGATGATGACGCTGCATGTTCAGGCTCACCGCTATGCCAATCACTATGAGGCTCATACCTATGCCAGAATTCCCGGCCTGTATCGCAGTACACTAAGAAACCCTCAGGTTTCCGTATCCATTGATGGCAATAATCTGACCGGGGCAACGGTGAGAACTGCCCGTGGAGACGGGCTGATTGGTCATGTGGATGGCCGCATGGATGAGGACGAAAGAAAACTGGTAAAGCGCGGCCTAAGCAGTGATGAAAGCTGGATACTGTTCGACTCCCACAAAGGCTTTGCGCTGCTCACTGAGCTGGACGTGCCGATTGAGCTGCATGGCATTCCTCTGGAGCTGGTTTATCAGGACGACAAAAATTTGAATGTTAAGCCGGAGCAGTATCCAGGGCAGTTGCCAAACCTGGGGTATGCCTTGAACGGATGGCCTGAGCAAGATGAGATGCGCTTTTCAGTACGCATGTTTTTTGATCGAGCATTCGGCAGTTTGCCGCCGGAGGAGTATGTTTCGCTGCGTACCGGGCGCGCTTTGGCGGTGCAGATCGAAAGCATGCTCGTTGCGGATGGTTTGTAATGATGTTCTAGTCGACGATAACACCCCCGATACGATAGGAGAGCATAGGCTCCCTATCGTATCGAACGTTAGGCGAGTCAATAACCCTTATCGCCGCCGTTTAGCGGTATTAAGTTCACCGGGTTGTAACTCAATGACCGGAAGCTTCAGCTCCCCACCAATGCGTGCCTGATTCCACCAGAATGATGGGTTGGTAAAGTAGTGCCAGCTATATCCATACACCACCAAGCCCACTCGGTCACCAGCTTTAAGCTCCATAGATATCGCAGGCAGCTCTTTGCGATGTAAACCTTTCCGGGGAAGTGGCGTGAGCTGCTCGCTGGCAACGAAAACCCGACGAGCGCCTGCACGCTGAACACCAATGCCGATAAATGCACGGGTGCTGAATTTGCTGGCTGAACTGTCGAGACGCAAATCGACTTCAGGAATGCCGGCTAATACCTCGTTCTCACCGGCAATATGTACCGGGATAAAACGTGGTCTGCCGAACCCGCCATTGGGTTTCAGGAATCGTAAATCAGCGCCCGGCCAGGCGCGGCGGAAAATGTCACCGCTGGCATCGAATGG
>PGZG01000104.1 GCA_002840115.1 Gammaproteobacteria bacterium HGW-Gammaproteobacteria-14
CAATCTCCTCATTATTATCAATCGATGGCACGTAAGTCCGTCAGACCAACAAACCACGGGAAATATCCCCTGTGGGGGTCAGGTTGGCACGAACTTCGTAAAACAAAACCTAGTAAAACAAAAAAGGCAGCCTCAGGCTGCCTTTTTTACCATGCCTCAACAAATCACTTGCCGAGACCGGAGATATAGCTGGCCACTGCCCGAATCTCCACATCGGACATCTTCGCCGCCACCGCCTGCATCATGCCCAGGCCATCGCCCTCGACATCGTTAGCGCGGTAGGCCGGAGCGCCCAGATCTCCACGGCCGGATGCACGGAATGCACGCAGCTGGGTTTCTGTGTAGCTGGCATGCTGCCCCGCCAACGCCGGGAATGAAGCGGCTTCCAGACCTTCACCGGTAGGGCTATGGCAACCAGCACAGGCAGCCAGACCGGAATCCGGGTTGCCACCACGGTAGAGACGCTCACCCAGCTCCACATACTCCGGGTTAGCACTACCGCCCTTGGCAGTCTGGCCCGCATAGAACGCCGCCAGATCCGCCAGATCTTGATCAGACAAGCCCGCCACCTGCGCCTGCATAATGCCGTTTACCCGAGCCCCACTCTTATAATCACGCAATTGCTTGAGCGTATATTTGGCGCCCTGACCCGCCAACGACGGGAAATCGCCGCCAGGGCTGTTACCATCTTGACCATGACAGGCGGCACACACCGCAGCCTTACCCTTGCCCGCTTCTGCATCACCAACCGCCAATACCGGCGCGGCAACCACAGTCATCAGCATCAATACTGCACATTTCAACTTGTTCATCATCAACCCTTACTTGGTCATAAATTCGATCAGTGCTTTAAAATCGTCGTCGGAGCACGCATTACACATACCCATAGGCGGCATGCCACCGATGCCGGAGCGAGAGTTTTTTACCAGCGTTTCCATGCCTTTTTCCAGACGCGGCGCCCATGCGGCCTTGTCGCCAGTTTTCGGTGCGCCTGCCGCGCCGGTTGAGTGACAGAAAGTACAGCTGGACTTGTACATATCTTCAACGCTGGCACTCGCAGCCATAGCCAGAGAGGACAACAGCAGGGAAAGCATCAGTTTGCGCATATCTGATCTCCGGGAGAACACCGCGAAAGCAGTGTCAGGCAGAAGGAAGTAGCGTCAACACCCGATTGGCAGATTAAAGCCGCAAACCCGGGCCGAGGGCGATTATACTAGCTGTCGGTGTCGCTGTCATACCCGCAATTACCACAAGGAAATACCGTGTCCGTTCACGTGAAGATGCATCCCGTCGAGCAAGTGCTGCGCCGCATCAGCTTCGAGAAAAGTGCTCAAAAATTGTCCCAGTGCCCTGCGGACGAAGGCTTTGAAATTGCCTTCGCCGGGCGCTCCAACGCCGGGAAATCCAGCGCCATCAACCGACTCTGTAGTCAGAAGTCGCTGGCCCGAACCTCCAAGACCCCCGGTCGGACCCAGCTATTGAACTTCTTCTCCGTGGACGAACAGCGCCGCCTGGTGGACCTCCCTGGCTATGGTTACGCCAAAGTGGACCGCAGCACCCGGGAAGCCTGGCAGCGCGAGCTTGACGGCTATCTATCAAACCGCCAGTGCCTGCAGGGGCTGATCCTGCTGATGGATATACGGCACCCCTTGAAAGACTTTGATCAAATGATTATCCAGTGGGCCGCGGAAGCAAATATGCCACTGCATTTGTTGCTCACCAAGGCCGACAAGCTACGCTACGGCGCCGCCAAGGACATGCTGCTGAAAACCGGCAAAGCCCTGAAGGACCACCCGGCGCCCCTGACCCTGCAATTATTCTCATCTCCCGCCGGCACCGGCTGCGAAGAAGCCTGGGATACCATAGGTCGCTGGCTAGCGCTCCCGGAAGCAGTAGCGGAAGGCGCCCCTTCGAACGACACATAAAAAAACCCCCGACAGCTCCGGGGGAAGGATGGGCTGCCGAGGGCACGTGCCACGCCAGTCCTTGGGGAAAGACCGACGCCGTTCAGAGACTACGAGCCAGCGGATCGGGGGATCGGGGGTTACCAGCTCGCAGTCAGGGAGTACGACTCACCCCCCAGCGAAAAGTTCCCAAACCGGCAATCACTGATCCCAGGGCTTGCCACGGGTGCCTGACGCCAGCTTTTCTCCACCATGCATCCCCGCCTTGGCAAGCAGGTGCGCTGACACTGGCGCCGTCAGAAAAAGAAACACCGTGATCAACACTTCATGGACGCTCAAGGAACCACTGTCCACGGAAAAAAACAGCAGCGACGCCAACATAATACTACCAACACCCAATGTCGAAGCTTTGGTGGGACCATGCAGGCGGGTATAGAAATCACGCATCCGCACCAATCCAATCGAGGCGATCAGAGTAAATGCCGCCCCCAACAGAACCAGTACGGCAACAAGTCCCTCAATCCACACTGCCATAAAAATTCCTATTTAATAATTGCGCCACGTAATAAATATTTTGTCACCGCCACAGTGCTGACAAAACCGATCAGCGCGATTAACAGTGCCGCCTCAAAATAAATACTGGTGCGCGCATAAATACCAAACAATACAATCAGAGCGATACTGTTAATATACAAAGTATCCAGAGCCTGAACCCGAGCGGGCAATGTATCACCGCGCAGCACTCTCCAGGCGGCCAATAACAACGCCACGCCCACCATTGCCAACGCTATCAACAGAGCCATATTCAACATCCGAAAATCTCCTTCAGTGGGGCTTCGTAGCGCCGCTTGATCTCGTCAATTAATTCCTGCGGATCACCCACATTCAAACCGTGCACCAGCAAAATACCGCGTTGCAAATCAATATCCGCCGAAACCGTTCCCGGTGTCAGCGACACAATACTGGCCAGAATAGTAATGACATAACCATCACGAATATCCAGCGGCACTTCGACGAACGCCGGGTGCAGTCGTCGGCGTGGCCCCAGAATCAAACCCGCGACCACGATATTGGCCAGCACAATATCGCGCCCCACCATCAGCAAAAAAAGCACCAGCTTCAGAGGGTGCTGCAACGCTGGACGCTGCAACGCAAATGGGCGGGTAATAATTGGCACCAACAAACCAAACGTTGCGCCCAGCAGAAATTGGCCCAGAGAGAAGTCATTAACCAGAAGCAACCAAAGAAAGCACAGCACCGCGCTCAGCCGAGGGCTAGGCAACCAACGATTCATCGTGCCCTCCCGGACGGCAACACCGCCTCAATATATCCATCGGGCTGTAACAACTGCTCTGCCACCTGCTGTGTTATCGCCAACCAACCGGATGCAAACACCACCAATGTCATGCAGACCGCCACCAGCATCAACAGCGAACGCAATCCGGCAGCGCTACGCCGCTGGGCATAACGAGCTGGCTCGGTGCGCCAGAACAAGGTTGACCCGGCGCGACTCAACGCAATCAGGGAGGCCAAACCGCCAGCCAACAACAACACCCAGAATGCCGGCAGCGGTAGCGTGGCAAGCATAAGCACCTTACCCAGAAACCCGGACAATGGCGGCAAGCCAACTAGCATCACCGCAACCACCAGAAACGTCACAGCAATAGATGTTGGTAACGGCTCGCCGGAACGCAGATAGTCTGCCTCGGGGCCACGGAGCCGAGCAATCAGGCCCGCCAGCAAAAACAGGGCCGCCACCCCCCAGGTAGAGTGCAGCAGATAAAATAATCCCGCCGCCCAAGCCGCCTCATCACCCTGGACCAGCACCACCGTCAATGTGCCCACGGACATCAGCAGCAACCAGGAAGCCAGCGATGATAGCCGGGTTGCCGCCAGCACACCGAGGGAGCCAACCAACATGCTGATCAAGCCCAGAGCCGTCAGCCATGGCGTCAGTCGTGCCGCCAACGCGGGCTCTCCCGACTCCATGACCAAAGACCATAAACGCCAGATCGCATACAGGCCGACCTTGCTCATGATCGCAAACATGGCCGCCACCGGCGGGCTCGCCGCACCGTAGGCGGCGGGCAACCAAAAGCCCAACGGCAACAGCGCGGCCTTCAACGCAAACACCACCAGTAACAACGAAATAGCCGCCGCAAATAGCGCAGGCTGGAGCACTTCACCCGCCGCCAACGCTCTCCCTACATCGGCCATATTCAGGGTGCCAGTGGCACCATAAACCAACCCTAACCCAAACAGAAAAATAGCCGAGCCGGTCAGATTCAGGATGACATAATGCAATCCCGCCCGTGCCCGATCAGGCCCATGGCCATGCATCAACAAGGCATAGGAAGACAGCAATAACACTTCAAAGAAAACAAACAGGTTGAACAGATCACCGGTGAGAAAAGCGCCATTAACACCCAGCAATAAAAACTGAAACAGGGCATGAAAGTTCACCCCGATACCGTCATCACCACGGCAGGCATACAAGTACACCGGAACCGCTAAAATGGCAGTGATCAGCAACATCAGCGCCGCCAGTCGATCCAGTATCAGAACAATACCAAACGGTGCTGGCCAGTTACCGAGTTGATAAACCCGATACTCCTCAACACTGGCCTGCCCCCACAGCAACCAGGTTACCGGTAACAATGCCACGGTTGCCGCCAACCCGGTAAAGCGCCGCACCCGACGACGCTGCCGGGTTTCCAGCATAATCATCAGTCCGGCGAACAGCGGAATCAGTAACGGCAAGACCGGCAGGTGATCGCTCATCGCTGCTGATCCTCCTGTTCACCATCGGAACCCACCGACCGACCATCCACATGGTCATTACCCAGATCACCCAGCGCCCTCAGCGCCAGCACCAACATAAAGGCGATGGTGGCAAAACCGATAACGATAGCTGTCAGCACCAGTGCCTGCGGTAGCGGGTCCGCATAATGTTCGCCCGCACCAATCACCGCTGGTGCATCCAGGGTCAACCGTCCCATGGAAAATAAAAACAGGTTCACTGCGTAGCCCAGCAAGGTAAGCCCCAACACCACCGGGAAAGTACGCTGACGCAACACCAGATACACACCGCAGCCGGTTAACACGCCAATCATCAGCGCCATCAACAACTCCATCAGCGCGCCTCCCCGGTTTCTGCCAAGCGACCAAGATTGGCCAAAATCAGCAACACAGATCCGACCACCGTCAGATAAACGCCGATATCAAACAGCATCGCGCTGGCAAGTTCGAACTCACCCACTAATGGCCAATGCACATGACTGAAGGTTGAGGTCAAAAAGGGATAGCCAAGCAACATACTGGCAAGACCGGTTAGCCCGGCAATCAAAACGCCAATTGCCACCAACGGATGGTAGTTGTTGGGAACCCGCTGGTGCATCCAGGGAACACTATGGGCCACGTATTGAAGCGTTAAAGCAATCGCAGTAACCAGCCCGGCAATAAAACCACCACCGGGCAAGTTGTGGCCACGCACCAGAATGTATAACGCCACCAACAGGGCCATCGGCAATAGGGAGCGGGATATTGTAGTCAGCACCAATGGATGGCGATCCCGAGTCCATGGGCGACCGGCCGGATCATGATCCGGTTGCGGTAATTTCAAGCCCTTGAGCAAGGCATAGATACCCATCGCCGCGATGGCCAGCACGGTGATTTCCCCCAAAGTATCGAACCCGCGGAAATCCACCAGAATTACATTGACCACGTTACTGCCACCACCACCGGGCACACTGTTCTCAATAAAGAACCCGGAAATCGTTTGTCCCGGCTGCAACATGACATACAGCGACAACACGCCCACACCGCTGCCGATCACCCACGCCAGCACCCGGTCACGGAACAGCTCCCAGCGCCCGGAAACATTAGTTCCCTTCACCGGCAAATAATGCATAACCAGCATCAACAACAGCACTGCGACCACTTCTACCGAGAGCTGGGTTAACGCCAAATCCGGAGCCGACAATCTCAGGAATGCCAGCGACACCACCAGACCAACCACCGCAATCAGCATCAGGGCGATCAAACGGGTAAACCGTTTGAGGGTTGCACCAACCGCCGCCGCCACCGCCACCGCTGTCATCAATACCGACAAGCCATCCACCGGGGTAAGCGCCTGCATATTCGGAAAACCTGGCAAATCAAGTACCGCCACCACCAGAATCAGGGCGACCGCAAACATCAACCACCCCATATAATTTTGCAGAGCGCGCTTATCCAGATGTGTCATAGCCCAACCAGCACACCGCACCAACTGCTGGACTGCCAGCTCGAAAACACCCGGCGCGTGGGGACGCGGCCAACCGCGCTGCATAGCAAATAACGGGGCACGGAACCGGTACAACAACACGCCACCGACTAATGCCACTACACTCATCGCCAATGGCAGATTCAGCCCATGCCAAATCGCCAAACTGTATTCCGGCAAGGGCCCACCGAGGGTCGCGCCGGCGGAAGCGGCCAACAGCGGTCCCACCAGCAAAGCCGGAACAACACCCACCGCCAAACACAGCACCACTAACAACTCCACCGGCACGCGCATAAAACGGGGCGGCTCATGGGGGGCATGGGCTTGCAATGCTGGTGGGGCAACACCGAAAAAAACATCTTTTACGAAACGGACGGAATAGGCGACCGACA
>PGZG01000105.1 GCA_002840115.1 Gammaproteobacteria bacterium HGW-Gammaproteobacteria-14
ACAGTGACCTTCGCGCGGATGTTTTGCAGGTGCCCCATCATGGCAGTGCAACCAGCTCAAGCTATGCCTTGCTGCGTGCGGTGTCGCCGAGCTGGGCTTTTGTCAGCGCCGGCTACGGTAATCGGTTCGGTCATCCGGTGCCATTGGTGACGCAACGTTATCAGGAAATGCAGATCCCTCTGCAGGTGACTGGGTTCGGCGGCATGCTGATTTACGGTCGTGCGGGGGAAAAATCGCCAATCTCTCTCCGCGATGCAAGGCCTTTCCCGTGGCGACTGCCGACGCCTGTGGTAGAGTAGCCACCATTATTTCCCAGGAGTGAAACTGTGCTGGACATCGTCTTGTCAGGTGGCTGGTTAATGCTGCCCATTCTCATCTGTTCTCTGGTTGCGGCTGGTATTGTTGGCGAACGGTTCTGGACATTGCGACGTGACCGACTGGCCCCCCCAGGTCTGGTTGCTCGCGTACAGGGCAGTCTGAAGAAGGGTGGCCCGGACGCAGCACAGCTGCGTCAGCTTGCTGCGGACTCTCCTTTGGGACGTATTCTGGCAACAGGTTTGGCGAATGCTTCTCATGGTCGCGATATCATGAAAGAAAGCATTGAAGAAGTAGCTTCTCAGGTAGTTCATGATCTGGAGCGTTTTCTCAATACCCTGGGTACGGTGGCGGCGATTACGCCGATGTTGGGTTTGTTGGGAACGGTGGTTGGCATGATTGATGTGTTTAGCGCCATCATGATGCATGGCGCCGGTGATACTGCCCTGTTGGCTGGGGGCATTTCCAAGGCCTTGATTACCACCGCTGCGGGTCTTTCCGTGGCGATTCCTGCGATGTTCTTTCATCGTCTCTTTGTTCGCCGTGTAGTAGAAATCACCATTGCCATGGAGCAGCAGGCGGTTTCGCTTGTGGATATGTTTCACGGTGATCGCGAGGCGGTGCCCACAGCGACCAAGGGTGGCAAAGGGTGAAGTTCGGTCGCGCCAAAAAGGACACGGTTGAAGTCAATCTCACGCCGTTGATCGACGTGGTGTTCCTGTTGCTGATTTTCTTTATGGTCTCCACAACCTTTACCAGAGAGACCCGTTTATCCGTTGAGCTACCGGAGGCTTCCGGGGTGGCGGCTATCACTGACCCGAAAATGATCGAGGTGAGTGTGTCGGCCAACGGAGACTATATGATTAATGGTGAGCGTCTGACACGCAGTGATCGTGATGGCTTGCGCGCTGTTCTCCTGCCGTTGTCCCAGCAGGGTACGGATGTACCCTTTATCATTATTGCGGATGCCAAAGCCAGCCATCAGTCCGTGGTGACCGTTATGGATATTGCAGGCCGCCTTGGTTTTGCCAATCTGAGTATTTCCTCACAGGAGCCTGAGCAATGAATGAGGTGACTGGCGAGCCTGAAAATGTATGGCCGGTCTATCGTCGTTTGCTTCGTTATACCCAGCGTTACTGGTATGCGCTGTTGGCCAGTGCCTTTGGCTTTGCCATTTATGCGGCGATGCAGCCACTGACAGCACATATGATGCAGGTGATTGTCGATACTTTTGAGAATCCGACGCCCGGCAAGGTGCTGCTGATTTCACTGGCGCCGATTACCATTGCTTTTATTCAAGGTGTGGGGCGTTTTATCGGTTCCTACTCCGTTGCATGGCTCGGGCAGCACATCGTTTTTCAGATGCGTAATGAGGTATTTCAGCATGTGCTGAATTTGCCACAAAAAGTATTTCAACATAATGCGACCGGGCGGATTACCTCCAAACTGGTGTTTGATGCCCAGCAGATTACCGCTGCCGGCAGTGATGCGGTGGTGATTATTATTCGTGAAGGTTTGACGGTGGCATTGTTGCTAGCCTATTTGCTGTATATCGACTGGAAGCTCACCTTGATTTTGTTCACCGTGGCGCCGGCGATTGGTGTGGTAGTGAATTACTCGGGTAAGCGTTTCCGGGTAATCAGTCGCCGCATGCAAGCGAACATGGGGAATATTAGCCACTACGTGGGTGAGGCAATTGATGGTCAGCAACCTGTCAAGATTTTTGCCGGCCAGGAACAGGAGCGGAAGCGATTCTTTGATGTTAGCCGCAGCTTTGAAAAACAGAATGTGAAGCTGGTGGCCACCAAGGAAGTGGGAACTTCTCTGGTGCATATGGTGATTTCTGCCGGCGTGGGTACCATTATTTTTCTGTTTTTCAAAGTAATGGGCGAGGACGTGTCGGTGGGTGTATTTCTCACCTTTTTTACTGGCATAGGCTTGATCCAGAAGCCCATCAAGAACCTCACTGACGTTAATGTGAAAATTCAGCGTGGTTTGATTGGCGCTGCATCGCTGTTTGAGCTGCTGGATACGCCGGCTGAAGATGACTCCGGGAAACGTTCCTTGACCCGTGCCCGCGGAAACCTTGAGTTCAGGGATGTGGTATTTGGCTATGAATCCGGGCAGCCGGTACTCAAGGGCTTGTCATTCAAGGTTGCGGCGGGTGAGACGGTTGCATTGGTTGGCCGCTCCGGTGCCGGAAAAACGACGATTTCTTCTCTGTTGCCCCGTTTTCATGATGTAGATGCTGGCAGTATTTTGCTGGATGGTTTTCCTTTGTCGGATTACCCCCTGAAGGATTTACGCAGACAGATCGCCATGGTTAGCCAGAAGGTCGTGCTGTTCAACGACACGGTGCGCAACAATATTGCCTACGGTGAATTACAGGGCGCTAATGATGCAGATATTATTCAGGCGCTTAAAGACGCTCAAGCTTGGGAGTTTGTCCAGCAGTTACAGGGTGGTTTGGATGCTCCGATTGGGCAGGATGGCACCCAGCTGTCTGGAGGGCAGCGTCAGCGTCTCGCAATTGCGCGCGCGTTTCTGAAAAATGCTCCGATTCTGATTCTCGATGAAGCAACATCCGCGCTGGATACGGAATCCGAGTTTAAAATTCAGCAAGCGCTGGAAAATATTATGCATGGTCGTACCACGTTGGTTATCGCCCATCGGCTTTCAACTATTGAAAAAGCGGATCGTATTCTGGTGTTGGACAGCGGCCGATTATTGGAAAGCGGGTCCCATGAAACGCTGTTGGCTAATAATGGTGCCTATGCCCAATTGTATCGGGTGAACTTTGAAGAGCATTGAACAGCGCTTCGAGCGACTGGCGACGGTGGTCCAAAAATCCTGGTATGAGGGTGCGCCCTGGCTGCCACTGTTATATCCACTTGGCAACCTGGTGGCGTTCATTGCCAAAGCCCGTTGGAAACGTTTTCATCAACAGGCGAAGACGCCGCCGGTGCCACTATTAGTAGTTGGCAATATTACGGTGGGCGGAACTGGTAAAACACCATTGGTTGTGGCGCTGTGCAAACATTTCAGTTATCACGGCATCAAAGTTGCGGTTATCAGTCGTGGTTATGGTGCGAAGCCGCCCGCTTTACCCTGGTCCGTGTCGGCGGAGCAGTCGGCAGAGGTGGCTGGTGATGAGCCCTTGCTGATTGCCCGTCGCACGGGAGTGCCGGTGGTGATTGACCCGAATCGTCGTCGTGCAATGGAGTACGCTGTCCGTGAGTTTCAGCCGGATATCATTATCAGTGATGACGGCTTGCAGCATTTTCGCCTGCCCAGAACTCTGGATCTGGTAATGCTGGACCCCTCCCGTGGTCTTGGTAATGGCCGTTGTTTGCCGGCTGGTCCGTTGCGGGAGCCTGCCGACCGTCTGAATCAGGTGGATTATCTGGTGCTGAATGGCAAGCCGGATTCCCGTTGGCCGTCAGCGGTGGTGATGGCACTGCAGCCTGGTGACCCGGTGAATCTGCTGACTGGTGAAACGTTGCCAATGGAAGAGTTTGCTGCGCGCCACCCCTTGGTTCATGCGTTCGCCGGGATTGGACATCCTCAGCGTTTTTTTTCTGCGCTGGCTTCCTGGGATATACGAGTAACGGGGCATCCTTTGCCGGATCATCACCAGTTTGTGGCCGATGACTTTGCTGGTCTGCAAGGACAAACCGTTATTATGACGGAGAAAGATGCGGTGAAATGCAGCGCTATTGCGGGCCCTGATTTTTGGTATTTGCCGGTGACAGCGCGGCTGCCCGGTGTCTTTCTTGATGATGTGCTGGAGCGTCTGCAGCGGAGTCGCCGATGAGTTATACCGTGGTTATTCCTGCCCGTTTTTCCTCAACTCGACTGCCGGGTAAACCATTGGCCGAGATTGCCGGGTTGCCCATGGTTGTGCGGGTCATGCAGCGCTGCCAGCAAAGCAGCGCAACCGCAGTGTATGTGGCAACGGATCATCAGGGCGTGGCGGATGTGGTGGTTGAGCATGGTGGCAACGTATTGATGACACGCGACGACCATCTTTCTGGTACGGATCGTCTGCAAGAAGTGGCAGAACAGCTTGCTCTGAAAGACGACGATATTATCGTCAATGTACAGGGCGATGAACCGTTGATTCCGCCGTCGGTCATTGATCAGGTGGCTGTTAATTTACAACAAAACCTGCAGTGTGGAATGGCGACCCTGTGCGAGCCGATTACTACTCGTGATGATGTTTTTAATCCAAATATTGTTAAGGTGGTAATGAATCGGCAGGGCATGGCTCTGTATTTTTCCCGGGCTCCGATACCCTGGCATCGCGACAGTTTTTCAATGGCGGAAGCCGCGCTACCAGTAGGCGAGTGGTGGCGGCATATTGGTATTTACGGTTATCGCGTCGGACTTCTTAATCAATTTGTTCGTTGGCCTGCGGCGGAGTTGGAGCGGATAGAGTCACTGGAGCAGCTACGAGCGATGGCAAACGGGGTTGCTATCCATGTCGCGCCTGCCATCGCGCCAGTGCCTGGTGGTATTGATACTGATGCAGACTTGCAAAGAGTGCGGGCATTGTTGTCGTGATTAAAAGTGTGTTGTTTGTTTGCTTGGGAAACATCTGTCGTTCGCCGACGGCAGAGGCGGTTTTCCGTGATCGTGCCTGTCGAGCAGGGCTAGCTGATATTTTTATCGATAGTGCGGGCACGGGTGGTTGGCATATGGGCAAGGCGCCGGATGGTCGCTCGATAGCGGCGGGTGCAGAGCGTGGCTACGATCTCAGGGACTTGCGTGCTCGCCAGATTCAGCAGGAAGATTTTCGTCGCTTTGATCTTGTGCTGGCCATGGATCGTCAGAATCTGAAAGATATTCGTCGGTTAGCGGGGCCAAAGACTACGGCTCGCATTGAACTGCTTCTGGATTATTTGCCTGATACTCGGCAACAAGATGTGCCTGACCCTTACTATGGTGATGCCGATGGCTTCACAGAGGTGATTGATTTGGTTGAGCAGGCGGTGGATGCCTTGATTGTGGTCCTTGCTCAGCAGCGGGGGTGACTGCTACATGTTGATGCTATCTGAAAATGTCTCTCTTCTTTCCCATAACACCTTAAAACTTCAGGCTAATGCTCGTTGGTATGCAGAGTTGCATAAACCCGCGGATATTACTGATCTTCGTTCGGACCCTCGTGTTAAACAGTTGCCCATGACGATTCTCGGAGAAGGCAGCAACGTGGTATTGCATGCTGATATTCCCCATCTTGTTGTGCGGCCCCTGATGCGAGGCAAGGCCATTATTGAGGCGCTGGAAGATGGTGCTTTGATTGAGTGTCAGGCCGGCGAAAACTGGGATGATCTGGTTCGCTGGTCTCTGGATCAGGGGCTATACGGGTTGGAAAACTTGTCGCTTATTCCCGGTAGTGTTGGTGCGGCGCCATACCAGAATATTGGTGCCTACGGAGTCGAGTTGTCGGACCTGCTCGATTCTGTGATGGCCTGTTCTGTCGTCGACGGGCACTGCCGACGCTTTACGCGGGACCAATGTTGCTTCGGTTATCGAGACAGTTTTTTCAAAAGCCACGAGCCGGGTCAGTGGCTGGTAACGTCTATTCGCTTGCGTCTTTCCAGATATCCCCGTTTGCGGCTGGAATATGCTGATCTACAACATCGTTTTGAGTCATTACCAGAGTCACAGAAAACTCCTGAGGGGTTGCGCTCACTTATCATCGCGCTACGCATGAGCAAACTGCCGGACCCTGCAGAGCTTGCCAATGTGGGTAGTTTTTTCAAAAATCCTGTCGTTAATGAGCAACTATATTCGCAGTTACGTCAGCGTTTTCCCGATCTGGTGGCTTTTTCGCAAGGCGGCGGGCATTACAAATTGGCGGCGGGCTGGTTAATTGAAAAAGCGGGCTGGAAGGGGCGGCGCCTTGGTTCGGTGGGGATGCATGAAAAGCAGGCCTTGGTGTTGGTGAATTATGGCGGTGCCACGGCCGCTGAAGTCCAGGAGCTGGCGGCAGCAGTTGTTCAATCCGTATGGGCGTTATTTGCGGTCCTGCTTGAGCAGGAACCGGTAAACTTTCCTGTGCTTTAGTCCTGCTGTTTGCAGAAAATACTTTTCTGCAATCTTGAAATGAAAAAAAGGCCCCGTATACAGGGTGTGTCAAAACCCCTGCAGCAGGCTCCAAGAACAACGCCTCGGATTTCGGGGCGTTGTTTTTTTAGGGCGAATGAAGACCTTTTCTCAGAT
>PGZG01000106.1 GCA_002840115.1 Gammaproteobacteria bacterium HGW-Gammaproteobacteria-14
ATTGCCGGTGAACAACGGACGAGAGACGGCAACACTATCATCACGAATGACATAGAAGTAATCGTCCACAGACTCGTCCAGTGGGTGCGCACGATAGCCTCGCCTTTCCCTTGATAAATCAGTGAAATAACGTTGTTGGTAGTATGGATGACCCGCTGTGAGTGGATGAGGCGTTGTAGTGAAGGTGCAACACTGAGGCTGACAATCACAACGACTGTCAGAGCGCACAGTAGTTCAATAAGGGTAAATCCGTTTTTCATGGGCAGGCTCTTGGAGTACCGATAGTCCTCCAGCCTAGCGGGTGAGCCTGAGCGTTGTTGTCGGACACGGAGGTTGATAGGGGTCAGTCAGCGAGGGCTTACTATGTCAGCCTTATTGGAATGTGGCTGTCAGTCGGGTTAGCGGGTATTCTTTGATAGTGTCTGTGGAGAGAGAAGGGGTCGTTATGGTTGCCATACAAGTCACTGGAAGTACTGCTCAGAACGGGCTGGCCGGGGTTCCAAAGACATGCCGCTCGGCGGGCTTCAGTTTGATTGAGTTGATGGTAGTGGTTGCCATTATTGCGATTCTGGCGGTGATTAGTTATCCCAACTATTCCCGCTATGTTCAGCGAACCCATGAGCAGCAGGCTCAGGCGATGTTGATGCAGGCGATGTCGGAAGCAGAGGCATTTCGTTCGAGAAATTTCAGTTATCAGGGTTTTGTTTTGCCCGCAGAGATGTTGGCTTCCGATCGCTATGCTTATGCGACCCAGTTTTCCAATAATTTCCAGACGCTGGAGATCACGGCCGCTGCGATTGGGCCTCAGGCCGGAGCGGGAGGGATGGGAATTGATAGCAGTGGGCGTAACTGTTTGAACAAGGGAAATGATACCGGTTGTAATTTGGGTGCTGATCCTTCCTGGAAATGATTCGTGCAATGCGTCAATAGAATGATTTTTTGTTGAGAAGTTCTTTCAAGGCTGCCTGTCATGCAATTTGACACTCTGGTGATCGGGGCCGGCGTTGCCGGTTTAATGTCCGCACTGGAGCTCCGCGACAGAGGGCAGCGAGTTCTTGTTATCGGCTCCCCTCATGCTCCTCCCGCCTCTTGGGCTGGGGGGGGCATACTGTCTCCTCTTTTTCCATGGCGCTACCCGGATGCCTTGTTGCCCCTGACATCAGGCGCGTTTTCGGCCTACGAGCATTGGGCCCACCGAATTGCCGAGGTTGGCGGGATATCCCCGGAGCTTGCCGCTGGAGGAATGCGTGTTTGGGATGATGTGGGTGCCGATGAGCTGGCAGTGTGGAGTCAGCGCTCTGGCATGGTGGCTCAATGGGATATGACACCCTACGGCGGAATGGCGTCTCCCTCCATCTGGATGCCTGATGTAGGGCGTATTCGGAACCCAAGGCTATTAAAGGGTTTGCGACATTTGGTGAAAGCCACACTGGATATAGTACTTGTTGATGCCCATGTTCAATCTTTCCATAGCGATGAGAGGGGGGTGTTCGCCAGAACAGAACATGAGGACTTCCGGGCTGATAGGGCTTTGATTGCGGCTGGGGCTTGGAGTGACAGGTTTTTACCGGATGATGGCAAGCCCTATGTCTTCCCCGTTAAAGGACAAATGTTGATGTATCGGGTTCCTGAGGGAGGCCTCACTAGCGTTTTGTTGACACCTAATGGGTATCTGATTCCGCGCAGCAGTGGTCTTGTCCTTGTGGGTTCTACGGTGGAGCCAGGCTTGAGTGATAGTCTTCCGACCCATGAAGCCATGGATCGTCTCAAGACGGTTGCCAGCCAGCTTTTACCTCCATCCACACGAGGGGCTGAGCTTGTGGCACAGTGGGCGGGCGTGCGTCCCGGATCTCGCCGTCCTGTGCCATGGATCGGTAGCGTGCCTGAGTATGGTGGCCGTGTCTGGCTGAATAGCGGGCATTTCCGTAATGGTCTGGTATGTGCGCCCGCCAGCGCCAGACTTGTCGCGCAGTTAATGACAGGAGTAGCGCCGTTTTGTAACCCTGAGCCCTATGCGCCGCTGCTCTCTTCTTCCTCTTCGTCTCCCTGATCCAGCGACAGCTTTTGCAGTCGATATCGTAAAGAGCGAAAGGTCATTCCGAGTTTTTTTGCAGCGGCAGTGCGGTTCCAGTGTGTGGCATCCAATGCTCGCAGGATTTCGGCGCGTTCGATTTCCTGAAGGAACTCTTCTAGCGGAACGGCAGCAGGACGTATCGCGGGGTTTGTGTTAATAAGAGCATGGTTGCTGCTATCTTCTGCATGGACCTTTTCGGTATCAGGCAGGCGAAGATGGCTGTCCGTGATGGAGCCGCCGTCTGAAAGAGTTAATGCCCGTTCCAGAATATTCTCCAGTTCTCGCACGTTACCGGGGAACGGATAACGCAGTAATGCTTGATGAGCACTGTCGGTAATCGTCGGTATTGGCATGTTCCACTGGTCACAGAGTCGCGCGAGAATATGGCTGATCAGTGCGGGGATATCGTCGCGGCGCTCACGCAAGGCAGGTACCAGCGTTTCAATGACGTTGATACGATAGTAAAGATCCTGTCGAAAGCGACCCTCTTGTACTTCCTGTGCCAGGCTCCGATGAGTCGCGCAGAGTAGGCGAATATTGACTGGAAATTCCCGTGACTCCCCCACGGGGCGCACGGATTTTTCCTGAATGGCGCGCAGAAGTTTGACCTGCATATGCAGTGGCAGGTCGGCAACCTCATCAAGAAACAGGCTGCCACCATCAGCCTCCCGGAACAGGCCTTTGCGGTCTTCATAAGCTCCAGTAAAGCTGCCTTTGCGGTGGCCAAAAAACTCGCTTTCCATGAGTTCTGAAGGAATGGCTCCACAGTTAACAGCAACAAAAGGTTTTTCCCTGCGTGGGCCCAAGGTGTGTATTAATCGGGCCACCCGCTCCTTGCCGCTACCGGATTCACCACCAATGTAAATGGGAGCCTGACTGCGAGCGAGTTTCGCTATTTGCTCGCGCAGTGCCTGCATTTCGGGTGTGCTGCCGATCAGTTGGTCGGCAGTTTGTTCGACGGGACCCTGACGGCGAATGTCGAGTCCATCATCAATGAGTTGGCGTAGGCGATCGAGGGTGACGGGTTTGGCAATAAAGTCAAAGGCGCCTTCTTTCATCGCCTTGGTGGCTGTTTCCATGCTCCCATAGGCGGTGATCATGGCAACGGGCAGGTCTTGATGGCGGCTGCCGATATGACGAATAAGGTCAATGCCATCACCGTCGGGCAGATTCATATCCGTCAGACAAAGATCATAGCTGCCTTCGCTGAGTGCTTTACGGGCTTCGCTTAATGTGCCAACCGCGACGGCATCGACCTTCATCCGGCCCAATGTAATCACCAGCAGTTCGCGCAGATCCGCTTCGTCGTCAACTACCAGAACCCGTTGAGGAGCTTGTGTCATGAGAGTCCCTGATTTATTCGAACACCCTGTCCGGATGAGCAAAGGTTATCATAAAGCTGGCACCTTCCGTGGAGGGCTCCAGATCCAGTTGTGCCTGATTGGCTTCGCACAGCTCCCGGCATACAAACAAGCCCAGGCCGGTGCCTTGGCGTGAGGTGGTAAAAAAGGGTTCGAACAGGTGCGGTCGGACGCTGTCGTCAATACCATTGCCGGAATCAGAGACGCTCATCCAGGGTAGGCCGTTGTGGGTATTGTTGCCCGCTTTCACGGTGACTCTGGCGCCGTTACCCCCATGACGAAAAGCGTTGCTGATCAGGTTGTGTAATACCTGCTCAAGCTGGCCGGGGTCAAAACGGATAATCACGTTCTCCGGAATATTGAATGTCAGTTGTGCTGCATTTGTGGGTTCATGCTGTTGCCAATGTTGCTGGATTTTTTCACTGATCTCGTGAAGGTTGAGGCGCTCTGCGGCGCCCGCCTGACGTCGTGACAGGTTCAGTATGTCGTCGATAATACCATTTACTCGGCGGACATGATTTTGCACGATGTCGAGCAGCCGACGATCGCCATCCTCCAGGGTGGCTTCGGACAAGAGGCCCGCTGCATGACTGATTGCGCTTAACGGGTTGCGAATTTCATGGGCAATTGTTGCGGACATTCGGCCCAGTGAGGCGAGCTTGAGTTGCTGCGCTTCTTGAGCTAGTTGTCGTTGGTCTTCCAGAAACGTCAGTGTTAGAGACTGCTCCGCATGCTCCAGCCGGGCAAACCGTACCAGTGTGGTGGCTCCCCCCGGCGAAAGCTGTATGGCGGGTCGTGACTGCACGGGATTGTCCAGCCACTGTTTTCTCAGGTTTACCAGTGCGGCAGGCACCTCTGAGGGCGTGGCGCTGCCCGTAGTCTTGGCTGGCAGGTAGTTGGGCAGCAACGACTCGGCGGCTTTGTTGGCTAGTACAATGCGATTGTCGCCATCGAATACCAGAATGCCGGTGCGCATCCGCTGGACGATCTGATTATTCAGCTCCTCCAATTGGGAGATTGCCTTTTGCTGGGTTTCGGTGAGCGCTTCGCTACTGGCAAGCCGCTGGGCAATCTGGTGAATGATGATGGCGGTAACGAAAAAGCCAAGCCCAAGCATGGCAGACTCGGTCAGTAGCCAGGGGTTTTCGTTATGCTCCTGAATCGAAAACATAAACTGTTCAAAGATGACTGAGATGCTGGCAATAGCTGCGACCAGAAGGCCGCCGCGGCCGGGCAGCAGAATACTGGCAGCGGCCACCGTCACCATGAGTAGCACGCTCAAGTTGCTTTTGATGCCACCGCTGGCATGAATAAGTGCAGTGAGTAGTAGCACATCGACCATCACCGGCAGGAGCGATGCCCACTGCGGAAAGAGTCTGCGCAGTGGAGACATTAAGGTGGTAGACACCAGAGTAAGCAGCAAATAGATGGCCGCCGTACCGATAAACAGATTCGGTTGACTGTTAGAGCCGAGCATTGAGCTGGGAGCCAGGCTGTACAGGGTTACCAGCAGGACTGCCAGCACGATACGGTAGCCGGCATACACTCTGGCCGGTGTCCACACCAGGGGTGTGGTCTCCGGGTTATTCGTCATGCTGTTTCTCCTGCCAGAGTCGGTGGTGCTCATTGTCGCAGAAGTAGTATCCCTGTCGTTGGTTCATTTCGGTCTCTGGTGCATGCACGCCACACCAGCGGCAGGCCACCATTTTTTGCGGATTGTCATTGGGATTAGCGGTGCTAGACCGGCCCTTGAGCAGCAATGGACGAATCAGGCGCCAGACAAGCCAGATTAATGCCACAAGAACAAGCACTCTGAACAGACCCATGACATTCTCCGATGAATGGAATGCGGGGAAGCCCCCCGCTCCCCGACAGAGTACAATCGGCGGCAGATGAATTAAATGGCCAATGGAGTTCATGCATGCGAGTGGTGATTGCGCAACGCAATTTTCATGTCGGTGACATTGAGGCAAATGCACAGCGAGTTATTGCGGCGGCGGATGAGGCGCGCCGATTGCTGGGTGCCGATCTGGTGGTGTTTCCGGAGCTGTGTCTGACCGGCTATCCGCCGGAGGACTTGCTGCTCCGGCCGAGCCTGAATACCCGAATAGAAGATGCCTTGCGGGACATCGCAGCGGCGATTGAGGTGCCTCTGCTGCTTGGTTATCCCGGAGTTCGCAATGGCCGCCGCTTTAACGTGGCGGGCCTGCTGAGACCCGGTAGCGCGAAACCCGAGGCCGAGTACTTTAAGCAGTGCCTGCCAAATTATCGGGTATTTGATGAGAAGCGCTATTTTCACACGGGGGATCACCCCGTGGTGATCGACATTGGTGGCATCCGTATCGGTGTGACGGTCTGTGAGGATATTTGGCATGCTCCGCCGGCTGCACAGGCAGTGGCTGCCGGCGCTCAGGTGTTGGTGAATCTCAATGCGTCGCCGTTTCGACGGGACAAGCATCAGGAGCGTCTGGATCAGGTGTCTGCGCGCGCCAAAGAAAACCACATTCCGGTAATTTACGGCAATTTGATTGGCGGGCAGGATGAGCTGGTCTTTGACGGCGGTTCTTTTGCGGTGGATGCCGCGGGGGATCTGGTGGTGCAAGGTGGCTTTTTCGAAGAAGCGCTGGTGCCGGTGGATCTCGACATGGAGAACGGGCTGGTTGTTCTCAGCGGTGAGCGTTTACTTGCGCCGGATGAAGAAGAAAGCGTGTATCGCGCGTTGGTGTTATCGACCCGGGATTATGTGGAAAAAAACGGTTTCAAAGGGGCGCTACTGGGTCTCTCCGGAGGCATTGATTCTGCCTTGACGCTGGCTGTTGCCGTCGATGCGCTGGGAGCAGAGCGGGTGAACGCGGTAATGATGCCGTTTCGGTATACCTCGCAAATCAGCCTTGATGATGCGGCGGAGCAAGCCGCTACGTTAGGCGTGGGTTATCAGGTGCTGCCAATTGAACCTGCTTTCGCCGGGTTTATGCAGGTTCTTCACGAGCCTTTTGCCGGGTTGTCGGCGGATACCACGGAGGAAAACCTGCAGGCCCGTTGTCGCGGTACTCTGTTGATGGCGCTTTCCAACAAGACGGGCCAGCTGGTGC
>PGZG01000107.1 GCA_002840115.1 Gammaproteobacteria bacterium HGW-Gammaproteobacteria-14
CCGCGATGTTGGCAAAACCGTACCCGCCACCACCGACGGTTTTATTACCGACATTATTCTGTTTGCCGACGATGCCACACCACTCACCGTAGTGCTGGGTAGCCAGCGGGTGGATTTAAGCCAGCTGGTGCCGGTACTGGTAACTACTCTGGCCAACCTTAGCCTTGGCACTCATCTGGAAGTGGATGGTGTGCTAAACACGGAAACCGGGGTCCTGAAGGCGAAGCGAGTTCGACTACGCGACGAACTGCGGCTACTTGAACTGATAGCCCCCATCACTGCACTGAACGATGGCACTCTAACGGTGCTTGGCCAGCCCGTGATTGCCCTGCCACAGACCGTCGGCACTCTTTACGATGAACTAGCAGTGGGACAAGCCGTCCGACTGCTGGGGTTTGTCAGTGATACCACCCTGTTTGCCGTCAGCGCCACACCAGTAGCCAGCGATTCCATCCATTTACGAGGCGCCGTAACCGCCGTTAACGAGGCCACCGGGCAACTGTTTATCGCGGGCATCCCCTTTCTGTTCGACAGCGCCGACTCTTTCTCCCTTCTCGGCGAAGACGGTGTACTGGTGGAGTTGATCACCGGGGTATGCCAAGTCCTGCTACCACTCCTGTGCCCGTCCACGGAACAGCCGCCAACCCTTGGTGAGGCACTAACCGGTACCGTCGGAGACCTCCGGAATAGCACCCTGAATACCTCCTTCCTCGAGGGTGGCGACCTGCTTATCTACCCTGCCAACCCTTGAGATATAGCTTTTCAAAGAGCCGCAATCGTAAAACCTTGTGACGCTGACTCTGGCTTGCACTCTCCAGCCATCGGCTGGAGGCCGCGCCAGCGCTACCAAGCGGGCGCTTGGTTGGCAGCTGGGCCATCTTCACGATGTCATTCTGGTCAAGAGAGATAGGTAAATAGCGCTAGCCAAACCCTTCCCCAGCACCATAAGCGAATGTACCATCGGTGAATGTAATCATCTGAGAGGCACTATCGCCATGACCATTGCAGTCCAGCCTATTCGTCGCGATATCCGTTTCAAGCTGCCCGCTGACCGTGTCACCGATTGGCATGGTACCGGCGTACATGTCACCCAGTTTCTAAACACCATGAGCCTGTTCTTCCCAGTGGGGGAGCGGTTCTTTATCGACTCCGTTCGCCACTTCCGCGATCACGCCAAGGACGACCCGGAGTTGAAAGCGGCGATCACCGCCTTTATCGGTCAGGAAGCCATGCACGGCCGTGAACACGAAGAAATGAACGAGATGATGGAACAAGCCGGCATGCCGGCTATGGCTCAGGAAAAATACGTCCTGAACCTGCTCAATTTTATTCAGAAACGCACTCCGAAAATTTTCCAATTGTCCGCCACGGTATCACTGGAGCACCTGACGGCCATTCTTGGCGGTGCCCTGCTCGACAACCGCGACACCTTCTTTGAAGGTGCTGAGCCACGCTATCAAGCCATTTGGCAGTGGCATGCTCTGGAGGAAACGGAGCACAAAGCAGTGGCCTATGATCTCTATGCCAAGGTAATGGGCAAAACCCTGCAAGCCTACGCCCTGCGGACTATAACCTTGCCGATCGCCACCGGAATTTTTCTGGCAATTCTCTACCCCTACTATTTTGAGAACCTGCGCCGCACCGGTGGCCTGAAAGGCGGCACCAAGGCATTGAAAGGCCTGCTGACCAGCCTGCAGTACCAGTGGGGCAAGCCGGGTATCCTGCGTCAGGTGGTAAAACCATGGCTGGATTGGTTCAAGCCAGGGTTTCACCCATGGGATCACAACAACAGTCACTATTTGACAGAACTGGATAGCATGCTGTCTGAAGTTATTGAGAAAAAAGCGGCCTGACTTATCAGTCCGAAAAAACAAAGGCCGCTCATGCGGCCTTTGTCACTTCTGCGTTATGCTTCTGTGGATATATACGAGACTACTTCTGCTAATAAGGCCAGCTCTAGCAAAGCCTTAATCTGATACAGTGGTCTTCGTTGTTTGATTTCCGTTCTGACCAAGGAGCAATTGCCATGTTCGCCTTACTGCTCAACTGGATGCGCGACCATCAGATCCTGCCACAAATTTCCGACACTGAACGTCAGGCACTGGAAGCTGGCGATGTCTGGATTGATGGTGATTTCTTTTCTGGTCGCCCGGATTTCAACCGTATTCTGAAAGAAAACTACGACAAGCTTCCCGCCAACGAGCAGGCATTTCTCGATGGGCCAGTGGAAGATCTGTTACGCATGTGTGACACCTACAAGCTGTCGCGCGAGCGCAAGGTTCCTGAAGAAATCATGGCGTTTCTTGCCAACAATGGCTTCTTCGCAATGCAGATAGAGAAAGAATATGGCGGCATGCCCTTTTCAACGTTGGGCAAGTCCTGTGTGATGGCAAAAATCACACCCTACTCCGGTATTCTCAGCGCATTAGTTGTGATTCCCAACTCCCTTGGCGCCGCCGAGTTACTCGGGCACTACGGCACCGAAGAGCAGAAAAAATACTATCTGCCAAAGCTGGCTAACGGCGAGTTCATTCCCTGCTTTGGTTTGACTGAACCCACTGCCGGTTCCGATGCGGCTTCCATCAAAGCCGATGGCGAAGTCTTTCGAGATAACGATGGTGAGATAAAATTCCGCCTTAACTTTCGCAAACGTTATATCACTCTGGCACCAATCTCGAACCTGATCTCTCTGGCAGTGCGCTTGCGTGACGCAGACAACCTGCTTGGCAAAGGTGAAGATGTTGGCATCACTGTCGTGCTGATCGAAAAGGGCGCTGAAGGATTGCACATTGGCGACCATCATGAACCCATTGGTGATGCCTTCCCGAACGGTCCCATCGTCGGCCATAACGTTATCGTACCGGCCAAGGATATTCTTGGCGGCCTGGACTACGCCGGCAAGGGCTGGAAAATGCTGATGGAATCATTAGCCGGTGGCCGCATGGTGTCACTCCCGGCCTCTGGCATCAGCTCCATGCGTCTGGCAGCCGCCGCCATGGGTGCCTACTCCATGGTTCGCCAGCAGTTCGGTATTCCTATTGGCAAGATGGAAGGCATTTCCAGCAAAGTCGGCAAAGTCGCCGCACTGAGCTATATGTTTGAAGGCGCTCGCGTATTTGGTTGTTCGGCACTGGATGCAGGCATTCAACCGCCGGTGGCCTCAGCGATTATGAAAGCCTGGTCGACGGAGGTTGCTCGCGAATGTGGCGTTGATGCCATGGATGTACTTGCCGGTGCCGCCGTAATGCAGGGGCCCAATAATGTTATCGGTCGGAACTATTGCTCAGCTCCCGTTGCGATTACGGTGGAAGGCGCCAACATTATGACTCGCACTCTCATGGTGTTTGGTCAGGGCGCCACTCGCTGCCACCCGTATGCCTATAAAGTGGTGCAAGCGGTGGAAAGCAATGATGTACCTGCATTCCGTAATAACCTGCTTGGCTGGATGTGGCAGTTTTTTACCGGCTTTGTGATGACCCTCTTACGCGGCATTACCCGTGGTCACTTCACCGTATCCATCCCGGATGTGGCACCACAAACTCGACGCTGGTATCGCCGCCTCGGCTGGTCTGCAACACGCTTCGGCCTATTGACCAACCTGGCAATGTTCCTGATTTCCGGCAAACTAAAAGCCCGTGGCAACCTGACCGGGCGATATGCCGATGCTGTTGCCTGGATGCTATTGGCGACCTCCGCACTACGCCGTTATGAGGCCGAGGGGCGCCGCGAAGAAGATTTGCCACTGCTTGACTATGCCTGTCAGTACTCCATGGCACAGGTGCAGATCGCCTTTGAAGGCATTTATCAGAACTTTGGTGGGCCTCTCGGGCTGATACTGCGTAGTGCTGGACGACTCTGGCTGATGATGAACCCGGTCGGCCGACTGCCGGATGACCAGCAAAGCGCCGCCGCCGCGTTAACCATGCAAAGCTATAATGAACAGTACCGACGTCTCAATGAGGGCAATTTCATGCCCGAAGAAAGTGATATCGGTTTTGGTCGCTTGTTAAAGGCATTTCGACTCACCACCGAAGCTGACCCGGTGCGCGAATTGATTCGCGAAGGGCAGCGTAGCAAAGTACTACCTCGCGCCACCGCCGATGATCTTGCCGAATTAGCCGCCGAAAAAGGGGTTATCAGTGAACAACAAAAATCCCTGCTAATCAGCGCTCGCGAGGCTTGTATGGCAGCCATTGAAGTTGATGTATTCACCCCATCAGAATTCCATGGAGATGAGGGCGCTGCGGGGCTTACCGCCAGTGGTAATGGAGGGCAAGCCTGAGTTTTTATATCTGAGTTCTCAGAACGTAAAACTCCTCTTCGGGATTTTTCTCTAACCCGTTGAAAACAGTCTCAAACTGACTGACACCCTCAGCAGACAAGCAGCTACCATAGCGGCCTGTCTGTTGAGGAATCACCACCAATGAGCCTGACTGCCCATCTGATCAAAGCTGTCTCTCGCCGCGTCATTAAACGCGATGGTCTTGACCACGAACAGCTGACACGCCATTTACGACGACACTTTAACCACACACCAACGATTCGTCTTTTGCCATCCGGTGTTCGCTGTCGGCAACTGGAAGCCCGCGGTTTCGAAGGTGATGTGGTGAGCGTCAAGGCACCCACCATGGCGGTACTCTATACACATGGCGGCGCCTATATTGCTGGCATCACTCGCACCTACCACAATCTGGCCGGCAAGCTCGCCAAGCAATTGAATGCGGCGGTCTATTTACCACGCTACCCTTTTGCACCAGAGAATCCGTTCCCGGCTGGCGTTAACCGGATTTTAGAAGGCTATCGTTTTCTGCTTGATGAGGGTTACTCCGCGGACAACATCGCCATTGGTGGTGACTCTGCCGGAGGCGGATTGTCCCTCGCGCTGCTATTAGCTATTCGGGATAACAATCTACCTATGCCACGTTGCGCATTCCTGTTTTCACCAGGCACGAATGGCTTCACCGATGGCGAAAGCGTCCATAAAAACAATGCCTCGGATGCGATGTTATCCGCCGATATGGTTCAACGTGTTGCCGAAATCTATATTCCGGATGCCAAAGACCGCAGCCACCCCTATGCCTCACCGGGCTTTGCGGATTACAACGGCTTACCGCCTTTGTTTATCAGTGTGGCACGAGATGAGGTGTTATATAGCGATGCCGTCGCCGCACGATCTCAAGCGATGAAAGCCAATGTGCCGGTACATTGGCTGGAAAGAGATGGCTTGTTCCATGTATGGCCAATCATGGTGCCGTTTCTGAAAGAAGCCCGTCAGGACACCAATACCGTGATTGACTTTATTCGACAGCCCAGAGCAAGTTCTGGTTAGCCACACTGTCATTTCGAGAAATATTTTACACACCATTACAGTAAAAAATGGCACAGTTCGAAGCAGCTTTTAAATATGCATCATGAGTGATGCCGGTCCCATTTTACGAATGATACGACCGGCAGCACCATTGAGTGGAGAACGGCCATGTCACAACATCTCGCCGACGCAGAACAGGCGTTCATTCAGGAAGTGGGCAATGCATTTCTGGCCAACTCCCGGCCGCCTCACCCGGATGCGATAAGCAGCTGGCGCCCCAGCGGTGTCACCTGGCCGATTATGCGTGCAGTTCAGGGCAAGGTAAGTGGCCTGCAAAAACGTGAAGCACCGATTGAGGGGCACAAGCTGGTTTGGCTCGAAGGCGGCAATACCGAAGGCCCCACGGTGGTTTTGCTGCATGGGTTTGCCGCCAGTAAGGAAAACTGGCTGCCGCTATTGCCATTGCTGAGCCGACACTACCATCTTTATGTACCGGATCTTCCCGGTTGGGGCGAAAGCCATTTCAGTCCAACACTGCCCTATGGTATGGATCATCAATCCGCACGGCTGGCCCATTGGGCAGAGCGTTATGTCAATGGGCCCGCGCATATTGTTGGCAGCTCCATGGGAGGCGCGCTGGCAGGCTTTATTGCCGCCCGCTCGCCTGATCACACACGCACGCTGACACTGATGAATGCCGCCGGTGCGCGGGGCAATCGTATGAGCCCTTTTGAAAAAGACTTGCTGGAAGGACGCAATACTCTGGTTACCCGGCGTTTCGCTGATGTGATGAGATTATTCACCGCCACCACGCATCGTAATCGTTATTTGATTGCCAGCGCGCTTGCCCCGATCATGTTTGGTGAGATGATTTCTCGCCGCCATGTTAACCGACATATGTTCCGGGAGCTGGTGAGTCATGCACCCCGAGAAGACATGCCCGGCTTCACGACCATTAAAGCCCCCACCTTTATTCTCTGGGGAGAAGAGGACAAGGTTCTTGATGTGTCCTGTGTGGATACCTTCAAACAACTGATTCCACATGCCAAGGAAAAACGTTTGCGCGGGATCGGGCATTTGCCGATGGTGGAGGCGCCGGGGTTGACGGCGAGGTATTTGCGG
>PGZG01000108.1 GCA_002840115.1 Gammaproteobacteria bacterium HGW-Gammaproteobacteria-14
TGTTGAGAAATAGCCAACATCTCCGCCACTTTACGCACACTATAGCCTCGGGCAATTAACGTTAGTACCTGCTCCTCACGGGGCGCGAGCTTAACGGCATCGTCCGAAGCCGGCCTGAAAACACCCAGTATTTTCCTGGCAATAGAAGCACTCAATGGTGGCCGACCGGCCAGCACTCCCTGGAGGTGATAGACAAACTCGGACTCCGCTTCATCCTTGAGAAGGTAGCCATCCGCACCGGCATGCAACGCAGAAAACAGATGATCAGAATCCTCGAAGATGGTGGTCACCACGCAAACACTGTCTGCGCGCTGCCGCTTAATCGCACGGATAATATCTATACCGGAACCATCAGGAAGACCAAGATCGATCAACCCCAGACAGGGGGCACCCTCCTCAAGCTGCTTAAGGGCGCTCGCTCGAGTCGATGCAGTTCTCAAATGACTGCCCGGAAAATGTTCCTGCACCAGTCGGCTCAGCCATACCAGAACATCCGGCACATCCTCAACCAGCAGAATATCTTTGCACTCCATGTCACTTACCCTGTCCCGAACCCATTGGTAACCCATACAGGGATAATGGCACGGACAGCGGCGCCGACCTACCCCCGTAAACACGGGTAGTGCAAAGCGCCATCACGGGTTATCCGTCGGCGTGGGATATCAATTCAGGACGGTTGAGCATCCGCGCCAGCTTTTGCAAGCCCTTCTCCCGCAATGCGCTGCTGTCACGCTTCGAAGGGTGGAAGTCACGTTTGAAGTAAGCCAGATAAGACGGCCCTAAACGACGTAACCAGCCCGGCTTGCCCACTAACCAGTTCAACCCCTTGGCTACCGAACGCAGGTCCCGCTTGTCATCCATGCCAGCTCGCAACTGAAAATAATGGAAGATAGTGAAGCCGATAAACTCCACTGTGGTGATCGCCATTTCACTGGTGCGAACCCAGTAGTTATTCACCTGATCCTGATATACATCAAACGCCACGGACTTGTGTTCGCTTTCTTCTACCGCATGCCAAAGCCACAGCGGCAACATACGATCATCCATCCCTTCAAGAAACTCGGGATGCTCCAGAATCAATTCCGCCAGCATGGCCGTGAAATGCTCAAGGGCGCAGGTTTTCGCCAACTGCCGTTCCGGTGACAGCCACTTGCCCTGCATTTTCAAACCATTGAGCACGAAGTCCGACACCTGCTTCGTTGGCACACCACGCTCTTCCATAAAAATGTTAAAGGCTTCGTGCTCGTTACCGTGATGAGCTTCCTGACCAATAAAACCTTTGACCTGCTCTTTCAACAGGGGGTCCGCCAGCTGCTTTTGATAGTGACGCACCGAGCGCACAAAAAATCGCTCGCCCTCAGGGAAGGTACAAGACAGCGCCGTCAACAACAGGGTTTTGAACTGATCTCCAGCGAACCAGTAACGGGGTAACGAAGGGTCAAACTGAAAATCCATTTTACGTGGCTGGATATCACTTTGATTGGTGCGACGGAGCGCGGGCTGAACCCTGGCATTCATGGCTGACTCCCAAAACCGGCTGGCAATGGCAACAGTATGAACGGCTCACCCAATGTAATTCAGGGCAAATTGCGCCAATTAGGACGCTGGTACATAGACCTCAGGCCTCGCCTTCACCTCCTTCCGCGGCGCCCCAGGCTGCCAAAGCCCTTTGCTGCCCCTTTTTTTACAACAGACCCTCTTGTCGCAAATAGCGCGGAGTACTTTCTTCAACACGCCGCCAGGTAACCTGCCACAACAGGTTTTTTAGCGCCGGCGACGACTTCGCCTGCCCGTCACGGACGGATGCCGCCAATTGCCGCGACAGCTCCTCCGGATTCCCGCCGATCCCCAGCAGCTCCGTTAACAGCGCCTGCTCCTGCTGCTCTCGGTCAGTGCCATTAGAGAGTTGCCGACGGGCAATGCCGATAGCGTTCAATACCATGCGCATGCTGTACTGCTGCTCTGCAGGCATCGTTGGTAATATTTCATCTCGCAATACAGTAATCACCGCGTCAAGCAGGTCAGAGCCATTGGGTCGTATTCGCATGATTACTCCTCATTCCCCGCCGGACCATCACACCCGGTCATACGCAAAATATGCAGCTCAAGTTCCGGCACAATATGAGCGGTGAGTGCCAACTCCAGTGAAGGCTCCGCTCCGGAAAGGTGGCGCTCGGCCTGTTTGATGGCAATCATCGCCCAGCGCAGGTGCGCAAAGACCTCCCAGTAGTACACCTGCTCGACACTGGGGCGTCGCCCGGAAACCTCTTCGTAGCCGGCAAACAAATCGTCACGGGAGCCAATGCCACCGACCGCATATTGGTCGCCACTTTGGCCGAAACGCCAACAGCGCGCACAGAGCCAGCCAAGGTCCTCCAGAGGTTGAGACCAGGCGGTAAACTCCCAGTCCAGCACAGCAGTCAAACCGGCCCCATCGACCATGTAATTACCGGTTCGAAAATCACGATGCACCAGACAGAGAGGCTCCTCCGACGGCAAGTTGTCCTGCAACCAGTTAAGCCCCCACTCCAAGGCCGGAAACGCACTATGATACTGATCCAGAAAGTGTCGCGACTCTTCAATAAACTCCAACGCCGGGTGCTGCTCCGGCATGCGAAGAAACTCAAGGTCTCCCCGTGGCGGCACAATACTGTGGATACGCGCCAATTCTCGGCCAAGCTGCCGAGTAAGCCCCGGTCGGTCTGCTGCTAACGCAGCATCTCTCACCAACCGATGGCCTGCTGCGGTACCCATAGCACGGCGCATAATAAAAAATTCCCGGCCCAGCACGGATGCATCACCGAGCCAAAGTGGTCCGGGCACCGTCACACCACTGGCAAATGCCGCTTTCAGCAACGAAAATTCCTGTGCACGGGAAAGGCTGTCAGAAACCGACGACGCTGCATCACAGCGAATCACCGCTTCGACACATTCATTATCCAGGTAAATATCGGCGGCCCAGTTTTCCTGAATGGCGCCACCGGATAAGGCACGCACATCGGCAATTCGCACCGACTGGCCAGTCTTGCCCGCCAGCCAATCGGTCATACGCTGCTGCTCATCCGCCCGCATCACACCCCCCAGCGGAAAAATGCGCTTTTCTCTTTCAGGTAGGCACGGGACAGTACCATTTTATGAATTTCACTGGCACCATCCACCAACCGCGCTTGCCGTGCATATCGGTAGATCCACTCCAGCAAAGTGTCCTTCGAATAACCGCGAGCGCCGCATAACTGGATCGCAGTATCTGCCGCTTTATGCAGAGTGTCCGCAACATGAATTTTAGCCATGGAAATTTCACTGCGAGCAAAATCACCTTGATCCAGCTTCCACGCTGCCTGCATGGTAAGCAACCGCCCGATATGGATATCCTTGGCAACATCGCCCAACATCCACTGCACACCCTCATGCTGGGCGAGCGTGACACCAAAGCTCATGCGATTTTCAACATAGGTCGCAGCCTCTTCCATGCAGCGTTTGGCCAAGCCCAGCCAACGCATGCAATGGGTCAACCGCGCCGTACCCAAGCGGATCTGCGTTACCTTCAAACCATCGCCAATATTGAGCAGACGGTTTTCATCCGGAATAACCAGACCATCAAATTTCAACTCACAATGGCCTCCATGCTCTTCCGGTCCCATGATCGGAATACGCCGAACAATTTCCCAACCAGGTTGATCTGCGTCAAATAAAAATGCGGTCAGCCCTTTACGTGGATCATCCGATGTTTTTGCAATCAGCACGAATGTCTGCGCACCTTCAGCCCCGGTAATAAACCATTTGCGACCATGGATAATCCAATTATCACCATCACGGGTGGCCGTGGTATAGGTTAACGATGGATCCGAGCCACAACCGCCATCCGGCTCTGTCATGGCAAATGCAGAACGCACCGAACCATCAATAATCGGTTGTAGCCAACGCGGCTTTTGCTCTTCCCGGAGAATCTTATTGAGCACAATCATGTTGCCATCGTCCGGCGGAGCACAGTTAAATGCCAGCGGACCAAACGGTGATCGAGCGGCCTCTTCATAGAGAGCGGCCATGCCCACGATACCCACATCCAGGCCGCCATACTGTTGGGGCACCTGAAATCCCCATAGCCCTGCTGCCTTGGCTTTTTCTCTCAACGCCGCGACAACAGACTCTTTAAGATTTTCATGCTCATCATAATTGGCAGGATCACGCTCCAGAGGCAGCACTGACTGATCAATGAAATCACGCACCTGAAGACGCAATGCTTCAATATTTTTGGGGAGGGTAAAATCCATAACAAACCTTTTCGATTAAAATTATCACGACGCTACTGAGTGCTTAAGTAACCGTCACCATGCATCAGAAAAAGAAAGCCATTGATTAAAGCGGCGAAAGCAAATGGCCGCCATCGACAGGAATAACAGCGCCATTCATGAAGCTGGAAGCGTCTGATGCCAGCAATAACAACGGACCATTCAGCTCTGGCATATCACCCATACGACGCATCGGCATGCGTTTGATCATTTTCTCGCCGGCATCGGTCTTCATAAAATCCCTATTAATATCAGTTTCAAAAAACCCCGGGCAGATAGCATTACAACGAATGTTATTGCGGGCATAATCCAGAGCGATAGACTTGGTAAGCTGTACAACCGCCGCCTTGGAGGCGACATAGGCTGGCAGCTGATTACCAATACGGATCCCGAGAATGGAGGCAATATTAATAATATTTCCCGAGCGTCCCTCTTTACGCCACTGCCGAATAGCAAACTTGCTCACAGCCCACACGCCTTTGAGATTGGTATCAAGCACCGCATCCCAATCTTCTTCTTCAAGGCCATCCGTCGCCCCCACCCGATTAATACCCGCATTATTGACCACCACATCCAGAGCAGGCATCGTCGCAAAAGACGCTTCTACACTGGCATGGTCAGACACATCCATGGTGACCACAACGGCATCACGCCCCATCTCGCGTATGGTTTGAGCAGTTTCCTCCAGTTTTTCGGTACGACGGGCAGCCAACACCAGATCCGCGCCCGCAGCAGCCAGCACAGAGGCAAAATGGGCGCCAAAACCACTGGAAGCACCAGTAATCAGTACGCGTTTACCCGTGAGGGAAAAGAGGTCTTGCGGCATGGTTCATCCTCCTGAGGGAAAACCGCAACTTAGCCCCGCCCTGCGCGGGCGGCAAGGACTCAATTACTCACTCACGCTAACAAAGGTGACAATCGCACTTCTGTTGCCCACGATGATAAGCTAGGCCGTCCTTAGCAACGTGCCGAGATCTTCACAGGCTTCAGGCCCCGCAGAGACTCAGGGCCTTATTCAGAAGAGCAACACACAAGCAGCACCCTCTCACTGGAATATTCATGTCACTGGAACATTTCCCCCGCGAGCCCCATTACAATCTCCGTGAAGAGCTGCTGAATAGCCTGACCCATGGCATTGGCGCCGCTATGAGCCTGATTGGCACACTGGTACTGGTTATCGCCGCAAGTCGCCTGGGGGATGTCTGGAAGATTGTTAGCTTCAGCATATTCGGCACCAGCCTGGTATTGCTGTATGGCGCCTCAACCCTGTACCACGCCAGCCGCGACCCACGTTGGCGGCAACGCTGGAAAATGCTCGACCACTGCGCCATTTTTTTACTGATTGCTGGCACCTACACCCCCTTCCTACTGGTTAATTTGCGCAGCGGCAGCGGCTGGCTATTGTTTGCCGTGGTGTGGGGGCTGGCACTAGCCGGCATCGCACTAAAGCTCCGCTATGGTCATCGCTATCGGGTGCTGCGGGTGCTGGTCTACTTGTTTATGGGCTGGCTTATCCTCTTCGCTGGTGGCGAGCTCACCGCCCACATCAGTCCGCTGGGAATGCAGCTAACCGTTGGCGGCGGCATCGTTTATACCTTGGGCGTCGTGTTCTATCTGGCAGACCGACTGCCCTATAACCACGCCATTTGGCATCTGTTCGTCGTCGGCGGCAGTCTGTGCCATTTTTATGCCATCTATTACAGCGTACTTCCCTACGGGTTAACCCCCTTACAGAGCTAAAGCTGGCCCCTCCACCGCACAGACAGATTCCACGACCTCCCCAAACCCGTTTTTAGCTTGCCAAATAATATATATATTTATATATTGTTATCTCATTAAATGTTTCCTTGCGATGATTATGCTCCAGACCAACCTCGACATTGATGCCCTGCGCCAATCCGCCGATGCCGCCACCGGCTTTCTGCGCATACTGGCCAACCCGGATCGGCTGCTATTGCTTTGTCAGCTGGCTGATGGTGAGCGCTGTGTCAGTGAGCTGGAGGCTGAAACCGGCATCACTCAGCCCACTCTGTCGCAGCAGCTAGCGGTGCTACGGCGTGAACAGCTGGTGCTCACCCGGCGTGACGGAAAACATATTTACTACCGCATTGCCGACTCGAGGGTGCTGACC
>PGZG01000109.1 GCA_002840115.1 Gammaproteobacteria bacterium HGW-Gammaproteobacteria-14
GGCCGTGCCTGTTCAGACTGCCCGGGACACGCCGTGAACCCATCCCTGGGGGCTTGTGTTCGACATCCATGTCTCACACAGTCCCGGCCAGTCTGAACAGGCACGGCCGCCTCGCATCCTGCCATTTACAGACGGTTTTCTTTTATTTCTTGAAGGCTCGACTATGAAAAAAATTGTGCTTGCCTCCGGCAACAAAAAGAAAATTGCAGAGCTGCAAGAAATTCTCGGGCAATTTGGCATGCAGGTGATTCCGCAAACCGAGTTCGGCGTGGAGGAAGCAGAGGAGACCGGCCTGACCTTTGTAGAAAACGCCATTCTGAAAGCACGCAACGCTGCCCGTCATACCGGATTGCCCGCCATTGCCGATGATTCCGGTATTGAGGTGGATGCATTACATGGTGCACCAGGAATTTATTCCGCACGCTTTTCCGGTGAGGGTGCGACAGATGCACGGAACAATGCACTGCTGATCGAGAAGCTGCGCAATGTACCCGACAGCGAGCGCACTGCACGCTATCGCGCGGTTATCGTAATGATGCGTCATGCCGATGATCCAACACCGGTAATTGCGCAAGGCTCGTGGGAAGGGCGCATCGTGCTTGAGCCACGAGGCGAGGGCGGCTTTGGATATGATCCCCATTTCTGGCTGCCAGCGCTGAGCAAAACGGCGGCGGAGTTATCTGCAACGGAGAAACATGCGTTGAGTCACCGGGGCAAAGCCATTGCGGAACTGGTGAAGCAGCTTTGATTCCTCTATCGCTCTATATTCATGTGCCCTGGTGCGTGCGCAAGTGCCCATACTGCGATTTTAATTCCCATGAGCGCGGCGACATTCCCGAACAGGCCTATCTGGCGGCACTGGTTGAAGATATCAGCGGCGATCTGCATCAGGTGGCCGGGCGGCGTATTGAAACGGTGTTTATCGGCGGCGGCACACCGAGCCTGATGTCCGGGGATTTTTATCAGACCTTGTTCAGCGAGATCCGCCAGCGCATCGAGATTTCGGCGGATGCCGAAATTACTCTGGAGGCAAATCCGGGTACGCTGGAGCAGGGCAGGTTCGAAGCCTATCGGGCAGCCGGCATCAATCGCCTGTCGATTGGCGTGCAGAGTTTCAACCCGAAACATTTGCAGGCGCTAGGTCGCATTCATGGCAAGAATGAAGCGATTCATGCCGCTGAAGCGGCTCGCCGCGCCGGCTTTGATAATTTCAATCTGGATCTGATGCACGGTTTGCCGGGGCAGAGTAGGGCGGAAGCGCTGGCGGACCTGAAGCAGGCCATGGCGCTGGGGCCGACCCACCTGAGCTGGTATGAGCTGACCATCGAGCCGAACACTGCCTTTTATAACAACCCACCGGAACAGCCCGACAGCGACGAGATGGCCGACACCGAAGAGGCCGGGTTTGCCCTGTTGGCCGAGCACGGCTTTGAACGCTATGAAATTTCCGCTTTCGCCCAAGCCGGCAAGCGCTGCCGACACAATCTGAATTACTGGCAATTCGGTGACTACCTCGGCATTGGTGCTGGCGCCCACGGCAAGCTCACCGATTCCGATGGCCGCATCCTGCGCTACCAAAAAACTCGCCTGCCGGAACACTATCTGGCGGGCGGCGACCGCACCCGCCAGCAGCGCTGGCTGGAGCCGGACGAGCTACCGATGGAGTACTTTCTCAACACCCTGCGGCTGATCGAAGGGACGTCGGCCAACCTGTTTGAAGCCCGTACCGGGCTGCCACTGGAAACCGTATCAGCCGCTCTTGAGCAGCTAAGAAGTAAGCAATTACTTTCATCGAACCCCTTTGATATTGGCTGCTCACCCCTTGGCTTTCGCCATCTGAACCGGGTGCTTGAGGCCTTTTGAGTGTCGCCGCCAGCTCGGCGACGGCATCAGCGCGGGTTCTGAATAAAGAAATCAATCAGTTTGCGGCCGGTCTCCATATTGGCGTAGCAGACGATCCAGCTATTGTATTCATTCGCGGCATGACAGTGGCCTAACAACGGCAACGTACTACCGCTGTGACGAATGGTTTCCAGAATCCGGTCACCGTCCGTAAAACGCATGTGGTGATGGCGACCCTTGCGTTGCAGGCCGCCGCGCCAGGAGAACACCCAGTCCGGTCGGCTATAGCGCGTGTCATTGACGATGGCGGTACGGGTAACCCCGCCATGACTCAAAAATGCCGCTTCTGCGTCAGCAATGCCGGTTGGTGCAGCAAAGTCGCCGTCGCCAACAATCAGCATCATAGGTTTATCGATGGCACAGGCCAGATCATAGCCGCCCACCGCATAGCTGGCGAACAGCTCGCTGCTGCCAAGGTCGCAATAGAAGGCATTGGCAGTGGCTCCGCCGCGCGAGAAGCCGTACATGTGCGTGCGGTTGGTATCCACCCGATAGACGTCGATGACGTGACTGATGAAATAGGTAAGGTTGGGCAGTTCATTCATGTAAGCGCTGCCGAGCACCGACTCGATATCGATCCACTTGTTGCGGTCGAACAGGTCCGTAAGGTTGGGCTGAACCACAATAAAAGGTGTGGGTGCGCCAAAACGCTGCGCCACCCAGCCGTGCTGGCGGAGTTTGGTGCCGGCATTCTGCTGTGCCGCGTTCATGGACATGCCATGGTTATCAAGAATCAGCCCGCAACCGCCTTTTTCACAGCCGGGCGGGACCGTGACGGTGTAAACCACATCAATACCGTTCACTTCGCAACGCACATTCATTGAGCCGACACGGCCGAACCAGGATTCCGTAGACACTGGCTTGCCTAGCGGGCAGGAGCGGAAGGTCAGCGGCTGGTTATCAATCAACGGCAAATAGGCACTGGCCATCGAGCTCAGGGCGGTCAACATCAGGGTGGTGAGCAGCAGCATTATTCTTTTCATGGTCCCTCCAAGTGTACTTTTCAGACCGCGCTGCGCGCAGAGCAGAGCAGAGCAGACCTGCAAGGGTAGACGAAGGCAACGAGCAATTATGGCCAAAAAACGCACAATTCCAGTCAACCATGGCAGCCGGGACCGTCATCGGACATATGAAAGCTTTGTAAAAACTCGACTGCGAACCTTGCTCGAACTATGAACCGAGTTCAAAATCCCAGACCTTCTGTATACCGGGCAGTCCTCATGGGCATTCAAGAACGCAAAGAACGCCAGCTCGCCGAACGCGAGCAGTTGTTTCTGGATGCCGCCCGCGAGCAAATCCTTCAGGACGGCCTACTCGGCCTGCAAATGGCCAAGGTGGCCCGCGCCTGTGACTATGCCACCGGCACCCTGTATCAGCATTTTGCCTCGAAAGAGGATCTATTGGTCGCGATATGTGGCGATCTTGTCGAGAAAAGAGTCGAAATATTCAATCGATTACCGCGCTGGAAGGCTCCCTCCCGTGAACGCATCCTCGGCATCGCTGTGGGCGATATTATTTTTGCCCACCATTACCCCGAGCATTTCAAGCTGGCCCAGTTTGTCTTTACAGAAGTGGTCTGGCAGGCGGCTTCGCCGAAACGCCGCAGCCAGCTGCTGGAAACCAGCCGCCCGATGGGCGAGGCAGTCAGGCAGATTATTGACGATGCCGTGGCCGCCGGGGATCTCGACACCCATGGTCGCCCGGTCTTCGAAATGACACTGGGGCAGTGGACCATGACCCTGGGCATGCACAACCTCGTTCACGCGGAAGGGGTACTGGAACTCTATAACCTTCACGACCCTTACCGGATATTGCTACGCCAGTTGAACGCCCTGCTTAACGGCCTCGGCTGGCAACCCTTGATGGACCCGTTTGATGAAGCCGCGCTGGAGCAATTGGTTACGCGCATTCAACGGGAGGTGTTTGCGGATTTATGCGATAGCACCACAGATAACGAATCATCAGGCTGCCCATAGCAACGTGCTGTTAGCAACCTGCGGTTTATTAATCAAACCCTGAATAACGATTGTTTGAGAGAGGAACTCCCATGAGTAAGCGGATGATCATCATGCTGGCGGCCTGCGTCGCCATATTCGGCAGCGTCTTTGCCATCAAGGCGGTGATGAATTACGGCATGAACCAGTTCTTCGACAATATGCCAATGCCCCCCGCCACGATCAGCTCTGCGGATGCCGTTGCCGACAGCTGGGCGCTGGCACTGGATGCGGTGGGCACCGTGCGCGCCGTCAATGGTGTTTCGGTCACCACCCAGGTCGCGGGGGAGGTGGAAAAGCTGCACTTCAATTCCGGCGATACCGTAAAAGCCGGGGATGTGCTGGTCTCTCTGGATGGTCGTGCAGACGCCGCCCAGTTAAAGGCTCTGGAAGCCGCCGCACGGCTGGCCGAGCAGGAATACGAGCGGTTCCAGTCGTTGTTCAAACAGGGTTCGATTTCCCGCTCGGAACTGGATCGCCGACAAAGCGAACGGGATCAGGCGATTGCCACCGCCAGTGCCCAGCGTGAGCGGGTAGCACAAAAAACCCTGCGCGCTCCGTTTGCTGGCACCTTGGGCATTCGTCAAGTGGATCTCGGCCAATACCTGAATCCCGGCAATGCGGTGGTTACCCTGCAACAAATGGATCCGATCTATATCAACTTCTCGCTACCGGAACGGGATCAAAGCCTGCTGCAATCCGGGCTTGCGGTACGCGCCACACTGAGCGCGCTGCCGGACGTGGTATTTGAAGGCGAGATCACGGCGGTGGAGCCCGGTGTTGATCCAATGACCCGCAACTTTAATGTGCAGGCCACCTTTAGCAACCCGGACCAGAAGCTGCGTCCGGGGATGTTCGCTCGCATCAGCATTCAGCTGCCGGAATCTGAACAAGTGGTGGTAGTGCCACGCAGCGCCATTCAGTTCGCTCCCTATGGCAATTCCGTTTATGTGGTTTCTGCAGAAGGCGAGGGCGATGACGAAAAGCTGATTGTTAAGCGTCGTTTTGTTCGCACCGGTCTGGAGCGTGGCGACCTGGTTGCCGTGGTAGAAGGGCTGGAGCCCGGCGAAACGGTGGCCAGCAGCGGCCTGCTCAAACTGCGCAACGACGCGACGGTGATTATCAACAACACCATCACACCCTCCGCCGATGCCAATCCGCGTCCTGACAACTCCTGAGGCCGGGTATGAACTTTACTGAAATTTTTATTCGCAAACCGGTACTGGCCACCGTGGTCAGCCTGGTCATTCTGTTGCTTGGCCTGCGTGCTGCCACCGAGCTGAACGTGCGTCAGTATCCACAGCTGCAAAATGCAGTGGTTTCCGTTACCACCGTTTATGTGGGCGCGGACGCCAACCTGATGCAGGGCTTTATTACCACGCCGCTGGAACAGGAAATTGCCAGCGCTGACGGCATTGATTATCTGGTGTCCACCTCGGTGCAAGGGGTATCCGTCATTCAGGCCTATATCCGGCTGGACTACGATCCCAATCAGGCGCTGACCCAGATCGTTGCCAAAGTGAACAAAATGCGCAGCCAGTTGCCGCAGGAATCGGAAGCGCCCACCGTGGAATTGGCGGTGGGTGACACCATTGCGGCAATGTATCTGTCGTTCTCTTCTGAAGTGCTGGATAACAACCAGATCACCGATTATCTGGTGCGCGTAGTACAACCCAAACTCACTACAGTGCCCGGTGTGCAGCGCGCCCAGATTCTGGGTGATCGCACCTTTGCCATGCGCGTTTGGCTGCAGCCGGATCGCATGGCCTCACTGGGCATTACTGCCACCGATGTTTATGCCGCACTGCAGGCCAACAACGTGCTGTCCGCGGTTGGCAGCACCAAAGGTTCGATGATCGGTATTGATCTGAGCGCCGCCACGGATCTGAATTCCGCAGAGCAATTCAAAGCGCTGGTTATTCGCGCCGATGATGATGCGATCGTCCGGCTGGCGGACGTGGCCGAAGTGGAACTGGGTTCGGAATCCTACGCTACGTCGGTGACCTTTAATGGTCGTCAGGCCACCTTTATGGGCATTGAAGTGGCCCCGGATGCCAACGCATTGGATGTTATCGGTGCGGTACGCGATGTGCTCCATGGAGAAATCTTCCCGCAGCTGCCCGAAGGCATGAGCGGCGATATTCCCTACGACAGCACCGGCTATATTCAGGATTCCATCAACGAGGTTATCAAAACCATTATTGAAGCGATCATTATTGTGATCGTGGTGATTTATGCGTTCCTCGGTTCCATGCGCAGTGTGTTGATCCCGACGATTGCCGTGCCATTGTCATTGATTGGCGCACTGTTCCTGATGATGCTGATGGGCTTCTCCATCAACCTGCTGACCTTGCTGGCCATGGTGCTGGCCATCGGCATCGTGGTGGATGATGCGATTATCGTGCTGGAAAACATTCACCGGCATATCGAAGA
>PGZG01000110.1 GCA_002840115.1 Gammaproteobacteria bacterium HGW-Gammaproteobacteria-14
GCTTGATGGGCTGCAATTTGCCAATGGGGTAGCGGTGACACCGGATCAACAATCCGTGCTGGTCACACAAACCGGCAGCTACAATATTGTCCGCTACTGGGTTGCCGGGGAGCGCGCTGGGGAACACGAGCTGTTTTTCGATAATCTGCCGGGCATTCCTGATGGTATCTCCAGTAACGGCAAGGACACCTATTGGGTAGCCCTGTTTGCACCACGCAATGCCCTGCTTGATGCCCTGTCCGGCTGGCCCTGGTTGCGCAAGCTGGCATTCCGTTTACCGCTATGGCTGCAACCCCAGCCAGCAGCTCACGCTTTTGTGCTGGGGCTTTCTCTTGACGGCGAAGTCACCCACAACCTGCATCATGTGGGTGCGGATAGTTTTCACCCGATCACCAGTGTTGAGGAGGCCAATGGTCGACTCTATCTGGGCAGCCTCACACAACCGGCGTTTGCGGTAATGGATGTACCGACACCTCTTGCCATAAACGGAGAAAGTGATGACTAAAGTTGCTTTTATCGGCCTCGGCGTTATGGGCTACCCAATGGCGGGGCACCTGCAAAGCAAGGGGCATGATGTCACTGTCTATAATCGCACCGTCTCGAAAGCCGTAGCCTGGTTCGGGCACTTTGGTGGCCAGCAGGTCGCCACTCCATCAGCCGCCGCAGCGGATGCCGAGATTGTGATTCTTTGTGTTGGCAATGATAGCGACCTGCATGAGGTGACTCAGGGCGAGCATGGTGTATTGCAGAGCATGCAGCCCGGCAGTCTGTTGCTGGATCACACCACCGCCTCCGCCGATATGGCACGTCGGTTAGCGCAGGCCTGTGAGGCTCGCGGAATTGCATTTGTTGACGCGCCGGTTTCCGGTGGTCAGCAAGGCGCCGAGAATGGGCAGCTCACCGTTATGTGCGGCGGCACTCCGGAGGCCGTCAGCCGCGCTCGGGAGGTCATATCCTGCTATGCCAAAGCCATCACTCATATGGGGCCGGTGGGTGCCGGACAGCTCACCAAAATGGTGAACCAGATTTGTGTTGCCGGGGTACTACAGGGGTTGGCGGAAGGCATGGCCTTTGCGATGAAAGCCGGGCTGGATACGCAAACCGTTATTGATGCCATCTCCCAGGGAGCCGCCGGCAGCTGGCAAATGGTGAACCGCCATAAAACCATGATTGCAGACCAGTACGAGCATGGTTTTGCCATCGACTGGATGCGCAAGGATCTGGATATTTGTTTGCAAGAGGCCGCAGCCAACGGTAGCGACCTGAGCATCACCACGCAAATTAACGACTATTACCGTGAGCTGCAGCAACGAGGCGGTGGCCGCTGGGACACTTCTGCGCTGTTAAAACGATTAGTTTGATCCCGCTCTGAATAATCCCGAGGGGCGGCAGGATTGCCGCCTTTGCCAATCCCGGCGATACTGCGCCACCTTTTTCAGCCCCGGAGCCTCTGATGTTCAAGGTAAACGAGTATTTTAATGGCCAGGTTGCCTCCATCGCCTTTCAGACCGCCACCCTGCCCGCCACCGTGGGCGTTATGGCGCCCGGCGAGTACGAGTTTGGCACCAGTGAACGTGAAACCATGAAAGTCATTAGTGGCGCACTGACGGTAAAGTTGCCGGGCCGCGACGACTGGCAGATCTTTGCTGCAGGCAGCGAGTTTATTGTCGATGCCAATGTGAAGTTTCAACTGCAGGTAAGCGAGGATACCGCCTACCTCTGCCTTTATGGCTAAGCTTTTTTATAATTAAGCGTTTTTAGCGATAAATAAAAATCAGGCGCCTTTAAGGCGCCTGATTTTTTTACCACTCAATATCCGGCAAATTACTGAATGTCTGCCGCAACCCCATGGACCAGGCTTCACGCAGTTGCTGGAACCCGGGATGGCTTTCGTTGATATCGAAGTATTCCGTGGGATTCAAACTGTCCCGACGATACAGCAACAGATCCAGCGGTGTACCCACGGACAGATTTGAGCGAATCGTGGAGTCCATACTGATCAATGCACATTTAACCGCATGCTCAATCGGCGTAGTGAAGTTAATCACCCGATCGATAATAGGCTTGCCATACTTGATTTCACCAATCTGGAAATATGGCGTATCCGTGGTAGCTTGAATAAAGTTACCTTCCGGGTAGATATGGTAAAGCTCCATATCCTGACCGCGAATCTGGCCACCAACAATAAAGTTACAGCCAAAATCCACGGCTGACTGCTGTTTACCACTATCACGGCTAATGACTTCGCGCATAGTCGCACCAATCAGCTCAGCCACTTCAAAAAATGAATTCTGATTAAAGAGGTTAGGAGCATCATGGCCGAGCCGGGTGCGCAACAGGCTGAGCACGCTTTGGGTAGTGGCCAAATTGCCGGAACTCATCATTACAATCAGGCGTTCACCGGGCTGACAGAAACTGTGCAGTTTGCGAAAAGTCGCAATATGATCCACCCCCGCATTGGTACGGGAGTCTGCCAAAAATACCATGCCGGAAGATAATCGCATGGCCACACAATAGGTCATCTCTGAAACCTCTATTTCCCGGCAAGAAGGTCCTTGCCTGGCATCTTATCTATGTAATCGCCCGGATCTCAATGCAGCTTTACAGACAATGCTAGCTCTCTATTGCTCCGCCGGGACCTCGCTACGCTCCACCAGCGCGAAGGCATGCATGCTCTCAATGCCTCCACCATAACGGACACCTCGTACCGGGCAAGCATCCAGATAATCCAGACCAACCGCAAGCTTCAAATGATGGCTGGGAGTAATAACTTGATTTGTCACATCCACCGTTTGCCACACCCCGTCGAGCCACACTTCCGCCCAAGCGTGGCTGGCCACATGGTTACTGTCATCGGTGCACAGGTAGCCGCTCACATAACGGGCCGGAATTCCCAACACCCGGCAACAACTCAGGAAAACATGAGCATGGTCCTGACACACCCCGCTACCGGCATGAAAAGCCTCTGCCGCAGTACTGGTCACGATAGTACTGCCAGGGGTATAGGGCATTTTCTCAATCAGCGCCGCGCTTAACGCCGCCATCTGGCTCACCGAGCGCTGCCCGGAAAATCTGGCGGCAAAGTCTTTAATTTCCTGATCCGCACGGGTTATAGGGGTGAATCGCTGGAATACCAGTGGCGATAAGCGCTGCTCCTCGCTTTCCAGGAGCACATCGCTAATATCGACCTCACCACGCGCCGTAATACTGATGCTGTCGTGGGGCCGGTCCAGCGTCAACACATGAAGAACATTGCCAAAAGCATCAGTGGAACGACTGGCCTGCTCTGGCATGTCCAGATCCCAGGAAAGCACCCGTTGTTGTGCCGAGCTCTTCGGCGTCAATCGAAGATACTGGGTGCTGTGTGCCACCTCTTGCTCGTAACGATATTCGGTACGATGCTCAATGGTTAATCTCATAACACCTCCAAGTAATCCTGACGCAAAGTATCCGCCAGCTCATTAATACGCCGCAGGAAGTCTTCCAAGTACTCCTGAACACCTACATTCATAATGTGATCAATATCACCGTACCGCATCCGCGCGAATAATACCGCCGCCTGACGCTTGGCGTTGATGCCGGCATTACCCTCAATAGTCGGCAACAACTCACACAACATTTCGACGCAGGAACGCAGCGAACGGGGCATTTCTGCACGTAGAATCAGCAACTCGGCGATATTATCGAAACTAATGCTGTCGCTATAAATTTCCCGATATGCTTCAAATGCTCCCACGGACCTCAGCAAGGCATTCCAGCGATAGAACTGCACCGCACTACTATCCGATGCGGTATCTGCCTGTTGGCGAACTCCAAGAATACGTGCCGTATTGTCGGCACGCTCGATAAAAGTACCAATACGCAAGAAACGAAAAGCATCGTTACGCATAATGGTGCCGTAAGCCGCGCCCCGGAATAAATGGGAGCGCTGCTTTACCCAGTCAAAGAAACTTGATACACCAATACTTAACAGTCCCGCGCTACTCATTTCCTGAAGTTCAATCCAGGTAGTGTTGATACCTTCCCACATCTCCGAGGTAATTTTGCCTCGTACCGCATGGGCATTTTCGCGGGCAATCCTCAAGCTATTATAAATACTGCCAGGGTTATCCTGATCAAAAGTGAAAAAATGCAATACATTGTGCACCTGCAAGGTGCCATGGGTTTCCAGATACCGTTCCATAGAACCACTGATGATCAGTGGTGCGCTCAACTCATCCCTTGCCGTCACTGAAAACGGAATCAGTGACAAGTTCCAGGCCACATCCAACATTCTCGCCGTATTTTCAGCGCGTTCCAGATAACGGGATAGCCAGTATAGTTCCGCAGCAGTGCGACTCAGCATGACGGCTCCTCCAACACCCAGGTATCTTTGGTGCCACCACCCTGGGAAGAATTAACCACCAACGAACCTTGCTGCATCGCCACGCGAGTAAGCCCTCCGGGCACCATACGAATATCGCGACCACTAAGCACGAAAGGCCGCAGATCAATATGTCGGGGGGCAATACCTGCTGCGGTAAAAATCGGGCAGGTGGACAATGACAACGTCGGCTGAGCAATATAGTTATCCGGTCGTGCCTTCAAACGCTCCCGAAATTGGGCTATTTGTTCCGCCGTGCTAGCAGGCCCCACCAACATGCCATACCCGCCTGCGCCATGAACTTCTTTTACAACCAGATCAGGCAAGTGATGCAATACATGATCCAGCTCTTTAGGATTGCGGCACTGCCAGGTGGGCACATTGTGCAGAATGGGTTCTTCGTCCAGATAAAAACGAATCATGTCCGGAACATAAGGGTAAATCGACTTATCGTCCGCGACACCGGTGCCAACGGCATTAGCAATAGCCACATTCCCCTCACGATATACCGACAACAATCCCGGCACCCCCAGCGCTGAGTCCTGACGAAAAGCAAGGGGATCCAGGTAGTCATCGTCAATGCGCCGGTAGATCACATCAACACGTTGCGGCCCCGCCGTGGTGCGCATAAAGACATGACCATCTTTAACGAAAAGATCTGCTCCTTCGACAAGCTCAATTCCCATTTGCTGAGCCAGAAATGCATGTTCAAAGTAAGCGCTGTTGTAACGCCCCGGAGTGAGCAACACCACATTGGGATGACTAACAAAGCTGCCCTGCTGCAGAGTCTCGAGCAATAGAGAAGGATAGTGGTCCACCGGCGCCACAGGGTTAGTACTAAATAACTCCGGGAACAAGCGCATCATCATGCGCCGATTTTCAATCATGTAGCTCACCCCTGAAGGGGTACGCAGATTGTCCTCCAATACAAACCAGTTACCGCTATCATCACGAATCAGATCAACACCGCTGATTTGCGCATAAATATCATTCGGTAAATTTACATCTTGCATACAGGGCTGGTAATGCGCGTTACCAAACACCTGCTCCGCGGGCAGTCGGCCTTCACGAATAATCCGCTGATCATGATAGATATCATGAAGGAACATATTCAGTGCCAGTACTCGCTGGCGAATGCCCTCCTCCAATGCACTCCATTCCTGAGCAGGAATAATGCGAGGCAGGCTATCAAATGGGATCAATCGCTCCGTGCCCCGGGACTCGCCATAGACCGCAAAAGTAATACCCACCCGGTGAAACAACAGCTCTGCCTCCCGTCGCTTGCGCTCCATCTCCTCCAACGGTCGCTGATTCAGCCATTTCCAGTAGGCCGCATAGTGCTCACGCACACTACCGTCCTGTAGCAGCATTTCGTCATAGATCCCGGTGCCGGGGGGCGTGCAAGGGAACATCTGGTTATCCCGATCATTCAGTTAAGGAATACTCTGCAAGGGTCGCGCCAGATTGGGGCAGTCTCAATCAGGCATCCTGCCTTTGTTAGAGCAGCCAATAGGAATAAGTTCGCACCTATTTGGTGCGGACAGCACTGAAGTTGCACTCAATAGAGCGCAAAAGGAAGGGGTTTACCGCTTTGATCAACAAAAATCTCTGAGCGGCGCCTCAGCCGCTCACAAAGTTCAGCAAAACGCCGGCCGCCACGGCGGAGCCAATCACACCCGCCACATTGGGGCCCATGGCATGCATCAGCAGGAAGTTTTGGGGATTGGATTCCAGGCCGACCTTATTGGCCACCCTGGCCGCCATCGGCACTGCAGACACTCCGGCGGCACCAATAATCGGGTTAATCGGCATACTGCTTAGCCGGTTCATGATCTTGCCCATAATGACACCGGTACCCGTACCCATGGCGAACGCTGCCAAACCCAGCACCAGGATGCCGAGAGTTTC
>PGZG01000111.1 GCA_002840115.1 Gammaproteobacteria bacterium HGW-Gammaproteobacteria-14
AATAGGCGTTCTCACGAACACTGTGGTCGGTCTTGTCACGCACAGCGGTCAGCTCCGGAATACGCTCCTTGAGAGTCTTCTCAACGCCGCTTTTCAAGGTCATATCCACCGCAGAGCAGCCCTGACAACCACCACCAAACTCAAGAATAGCGGCATTATCATCGGTCAGTTCCAGTAACTGAACATTGCCACCGTGGGCCGCCAGACTAGGGTTAATCTCGGCATACAGTACATGGTTGATGCGTTCCTCAAGGGTCGCATCCGGGCCGATATCCGGCACTCTGGATTTCGGTGCCTTAAAGGTTAACTGCCCGCCCATGCTGTCTTTCTTGTAATCAATCGACGCATCTTCAAGGTAACGAACGCTTTTGCCCTCGATCCAGGCATGAAAGCCCTCATAGTCGAAACGCACATCACTCTCTTCCTCCTCTCCCGGAGGGCAATAGGCCATGCAGCACTCCGCATGAGGGGTGCCTGGACGCTCAACAAAGATACGTACACCAATGCCCGGGCTACCCTGCTTTTCGAGCAAATCCCGAAGGTATTCGCGGGCACTTTCAGTGATGGTAATGAGTGGCTCGGACATACGGCCCTTCCGCTGCTGGATTCCCGACTATTTTAGTCAAGTATTCCCCGGAAGCAATGGCCGTATGGTTTTCCTTTTCGTCAACCGGCCTTATCATGGCCCCCCAATTCGCCTGCAGGACATCCCATGAGCCAGCCAACGCCGGATAAAAAACCCAATCTTTTTCAGGTGATCGCGAGTGTGCTGGCCAGCCTGCTGGGGGTGCAAAGCAGCAAAAACCGGGAACGCGACTTCAAAAGCGGCGATGCCCGCGACTACATTGGTGTCTATATAGTGCTGGTGATCGCTCTGGTGGTCGGCATGATTATTCTGGTGAACATGGTGCTACCAGCCACCAGTTAACCAAGGGCAGAGCCATTTGAAGCCCGGTGAGCCAGGATTAGGCTCTGGCATATCCATATAACGGGATCATCCTTTCGAGACCGGCACAATTTTGCTACATTGCGGCGCCGTCCCATGTGCGACGGCGGAAACCCCTACAAATTAGCAGGTTATCCAGAGAGTCCATGTACGTATATCAGGATTACGACCAGCGTTTGCTGGATGAGCGCGTCGCCCAATTTCGCGACCAAACGCAACGCTATCTGGCTGGCGAGCTGCGCGAAGAAGAGTTTCGCCCATTACGCTTGCAAAACGGCCTTTATGTTCAGCGCTATGCGCCGATGCTGCGTATCGCCGTCCCCTACGGCATGCTCTCCAGCCCGCAATTGCGCATGCTGGCCCATGTCTGCCGCGAATGGGACAAGGGCTATTGTCATGTCAGCACGCGTCAAAATATTCAGTTCAACTGGCCTGCTGTAGAAGATGTGCCGGATATTCTCGCCGCATTAGCCAGCGTGCAGATGCATGGCATTCAGACCAGTGGTAACTGCATCCGCAATACCACCACGGATGAGTTTGCCGGGGTTAATCCGAAGGAAATCGAAGACCCGCGCCCCTGGTGTGAGTTGATTCGTCAATGGTCTACGTTTAATCCGGAATTTGCCTATTTGCCGCGCAAATTCAAAATCGCGGTTAATGCCGTACCCGATGAAGATCCGGCATTGATCGGGGTTCATGATATTGGCGTGCAAATTGTCAAAAATACCGCTGGTGAGACCGGCTTCCAGGTATGGGTGGGCGGCGGTCTTGGCCGTACGCCGATGACCGGCGAGCTAATCGGTGAATATGTGCCCTGGCAAGACCTCCTCGCGTATCTGGAGGCGGTGCTGCGGGTCTACAACAAGTACGGCATTCGCGATAACAAATACAAGGCGCGCGTCAAAATTATTGTCAAAGCCATGGGTGCGGAGAAATTCCGCAGCCTGACGGAGCGGGAATTCGCTGACTTGCAAGGCGGCCCGATGACCCTGACAACGGCTGAAGTGGAACGCATGCGTGCCTGCTTCCCGACCCCAGCCTATGATGCCATTGCGGATATGCCTGCAGCACTGCAGGAGGCTCTTGCCAGCAATAAGGCATTCAGCCGCTGGTACCACACCAACACTCGTAGTCATAAACAGTCTGGCTATCGGGCGGTCACCCTGTCACTGAAGAAAACCGGGCGCGCGCCGGGGGACATCACGGACGAGGAGCTGGATACCGTCGCCGAATTGTCCGACCGTTACAGCTTTGGTGAAATCCGTAATACCCACCAACAAAACATGGTGCTCGGGGATGTTCGCCAGGATCAGCTATTTGAAGTCTGGCAGGCACTGGACGCCATGGGCTTGGCGACACCCAATTTCAAATTGCTGACCGATATTGTGGCGTGCCCTGGCGGCGATTTCTGCTCGCTGGCAAACGCCAAGTCAATTCCGATTGCCGAAGCCATTCAGCGTCGCTTTGATGACCTCGACTACCTGCATGATATCGGCGAACTGGACATCAATATTTCCGGTTGCATGAACGCCTGCGGTCATCACCATATTGGTCACATCGGCATTCTTGGCGTGGACAAAAAAGGTCGTGAGTTTTATCAGGTTACTTTGGGTGGCCGTGGCGACAAGATATCCCGCATCGGCGACAAAATGGGCCCTTCGTTTGATACCGACGAGGTGGCTGATGTGATTGAAAAAGTGGTTAACCTGTACGTCGAGCAACGCCTTGACGGCGAGCTGTTTATTGATACCTATGAACGTATTGGCATGCAGCCTTTCAAGGAGCGCGTCTATGACTCAGCTAATTAAGGATGGCGCATTAGCCGAAAATGACTGGACTCGTGTGGGGGCGGAAGACAGCATCCCGGCCAGCGGAAATATCATTGTTTCTCTGGCAGCCTGGCAAGAACAGAAAGTGTCCCTGAGAAACCATGATGGTCAGGTGGCTGTCTGTCTGGAGCCCGGCGAAGAACCCGAGCAAATTGCCGACGACCTTGCCGACCTGCCGATGATCGCCATTCACTTCCCGGCATTTGCCGATGGCCGAGGCTACTCCTATGCCCGCGAACTGCGCACGCGCTATAACTATAAAGGCGAAATCCGTGCTATCGGTGACGTGCTTCAAGATCAGCTGTTCTACCTTTGGCGCTGCGGCTTCAATGCTTTTGATATTCGCGCAGACCGTGATGCAACAGCCGCATTAAAAGGGCTAACAGACTTTACTGTGACCTATCAGGGTGATGCTCGCGATCCCCGCCCTGTTTATCAAAGAACATAGCCTCTGCAAAACCGGGAGCCACAAAGCTCCCGGTCTAAAACTCCACACCGATCACGCTCCCCTGATAAGCAACTGACCAGATGCGCAAGCTGCAGGATGACGCCTGAAAGCAGTCTCCTCGCTCTATGTGAAATGCGAAGCCATGGCGTGGGCATATAAGACGTTCACCACGCAGAGTTCCGCGATCTAGAGGGAAGCCTTGGTGGGGGCAGCGATTATCTAACAGATAGACACGCCCCTCCTGTTGCAGCAACAGAATTTCCTCCCGGCCAATGCGGAACACACCTCGGTAGCCGTCGTATAATTGATCCAGCCTTATCAGCCCATGAAATGCCATTGGCAGCCACTCCCCGTGTTTGGGAAAGCTTTATTGGAAAAGCTGTTCTCGATACTCTGTTTCCTGAAAAACAGTAGCCGATATAAAAACGCTCACCGAGGTGAGCGTTTTTATATGCCTGATTACTCGCCGTGGTTTTCGGCCAGAAAGAACCAGGTATCGAGCACCGAATCCGGGTTCAGGGACACAGAGCTGATGCCCTGCTCCATCAACCAACGAGCGAGATCCGGGTGATCGCTGGGGCCCTGACCACAGATACCAATGTACTTCCCTGCTTTATTACAAGACTCAATCGCCATGCTCAGCAGTTTCTTGACTGCCGGATCACGCTCATCGAACAGGTGACTGACAATACCGGAGTCTCTATCGAGGCCCAGAGTAAGCTGGGTCAGGTCATTGGAACCGATCGAGAAGCCATCGAAATGCTGAATAAAGTCGTCCGCCAATAGTGCATTGGTGGGCAATTCGCACATCATAATCACGCGCAAACCTTCCTCTCCACGACGCAACCCGTTCGCTGCCAACAGTTCAATCACCTGCTCTGCCTCGCCGACAGTGCGTACAAACGGCACCATAACCTCGACATTGGTAAAGCCCATGACGTCACGCACTTTCTTCAGCGCCCGACACTCAAGCTCAAAGCAGTCACGGAAGTTCTCACTAATATAGCGAGAGGCGCCACGGAACCCCAGCATGGGGTTTTCTTCATGGGGCTCGTAAAGCTTGCCGCCAATCAGGTTGGCATACTCGTTGGATTTGAAATCCGACAACCGCACAATCACTTTTTCCGGGAAGAACGCCGCCGCCAACGTGCTAATGCCCTCTACCAGTTTCTCGACATAAAACTCCACCGGCCCTTCATAACCACCAATACGCTTGTCGATGGTTTGTTGAATATCCTGAGGAATGCTGTCGTAATTCAGTAGCGCCTTTGGGTGCACGCCGATCATACGGTTAATAATAAACTCCAACCGCGCCAGCCCTACCCCCTGGTTCGGCAGAGATGCAAAATCAAACGCGCGATCCGGATTGCCCACATTCATCATTACCTTGAAGGGCAGTTTCGGCATGGACTCCACGGAGTTACGCTGGATATCAAAATCCAGACGCCCTTCATAAATTTTGCCAGTGTCACCTTCTGCACAGGATACCGTGACCAACTGGCCGTCACTAAGTAACTCCGTGGCATCACCACAGCCGACAATCGCGGGCACACCCAGTTCACGGGCAATAATCGCCGCATGACAGGTACGACCACCACGATTGGTAACAATAGCAGCAGCACGCTTCATTACCGGTTCCCAATCCGGGTCCGTCATGTCCGTGACCAGCACATCGCCGGGCTGCACTTTTTCCATTTCCCGAATGCTGGAGACAATGCGCACAGCCCCGGCGCCAATACGTTGGCCAATAGAGCGACCCTCCACCAGCACCTTGCCACTTTGTTTCAGAAGGTACCGCTCCATCACAGAAACATCGGAGCGGCTCTTAACAGTTTCCGGACGCGCCTGAACGATATACAGCTTGCCGTCGTCACCATCCAGAGCCCATTCGATATCCATCGGTGCCTGATAATGCTTTTCAATTTCGATGGCCTGACGGGCCAGCTCTTCCACCTGAAGATCGGTCAAACAAAAACGTTGGCGCTGATCCGCGTCCACCGCCACCGTTTGTACCGAACGACCGGCCGTGCCGTCTTCGCCATAGACCATTTTCTGTAACTTGCTCCCCAAAGTGCGGCGTAGTACGGCCGGCCGTTTGTTGATCAAGGTGTTCTTATGTACGTAAAACTCATCCGGATTTACCGCACCCTGCACAACCATTTCACCCAGACCATAGGAAGCCGTCAGGAATACCACATCACGGAAACCGGATTCGGTATCCAAAGTAAACATAACGCCGGCAGCGCCGGTCTCCGAACGCACCATGCGCTGAATGCCCGCAGACAGGGCAACGTTGGCGTGATCAAACCCCTGATGCACTCGGTAGCTAATGGCTCGGTCATTAAACAGAGAGGCGAAAACCTCTTTGACGGCATGCAGCACATTGTCGATGCCACGAATATTGAGAAAAGTTTCCTGCTGCCCGGCAAAAGAAGCATCTGGCAGATCTTCTGCGGTAGCGGAGGAGCGTACTGCAACGGCCAACTCTGCATTGCCATTGCCAATTTTTTCATAGCCCTGGCGAATCGATTGCTCGAGATCTGGCTGGAACGGTGCATCGACAACCCACCGGCGAATTTCCGCGCCGGTTTTTGCCAGAGCCACTACATCTTCCACATCCAGCGCCGTTAACGCGTCATTGATTTTTTTGGTCAAGCCATTGCTATCAAGGAAATCCCGGAAAGCTTCTGCGGTAGTGGCAAAGCCACCCGGTACGGAGACGCCAGCGGCGGCAAGGTTGCTGATCATTTCACCCAGCGAAGCGTTCTTGCCGCCCACCGTCTCAACGTCGTCCTTACCGAGGTTTTCAAACCAGACTACGTACTCTGCCAAGGTCGTGCTCCCTTTACTGTGCCCGGCCGGGAGGGCCGGAGATTGCCGGAACGGAATCTGCACGAACCACTGCTCGCATAAACCACAATGGGGTGCGTGAATTACCAGAGGCGCGATTCTACCGAAATCGACGAGACTTTTCTCGCCCGAGTCTCATCAGGAGGGGCTTATCTGAAGCAGGCAGGATCTGGGATAC
>PGZG01000112.1 GCA_002840115.1 Gammaproteobacteria bacterium HGW-Gammaproteobacteria-14
ACTGGTGGCATACACCCGCAACGCGTCGACACTGCTCACGCTGGCGCCTTCTGAATTGACAATGCGCGGATCGGCACGGCCCACCGCCTCGCAGGCACTGGCGTCGTCAATGGCTGCCGCCGGCGACAGACCCCAATGGTGGTACAAATCCAGATCTGGAAACGAGCGCGCCAGTTGCTCCTCACCGGCCAACCCGGCATGGGGATCGGCGCCGGTATGGCGCGCAATGGCGCAGGCGGCGGCCACCGTCGAGCGAATACTGTCCTGAGAATCATCGCTGCTGCTGGCGCTGCCCTTCTGCTGCCCCATATACACCGTGACCGAAATACCGCGATCCCGATGGAACTCCAGGGTTTCCACTTCCCCCATCCGTACCGTCACGGACAGCCCCTGGCTGACACTGATGCCCACCTCGGCATCACTGGCACCGGCACGCCGCGCCTCCTCCAATACCCAAGCGGCGCGCTCACGTAGCGCATCAAGCGCGCCGGGATCGAGCGGGCGCTGTACAATGTCCTGATCAGTCATAGGGGAGCCTCTGAGTAATGCCAGCTTTCCAGAGAGGGAAAACACGTGCAGCAGTATAACGATGACGAATTGCCGAGCAAAAGCGAACTCAAGCGCGAGATGGATCAATTGCAGGAATATGGCCAACAATTGATGGCCCTGAAGCCTGCAGACCTTGCCCGTCTGCCGCTGAATGATGCTTTGATCCGCGCCATTGATGAGTCAAAACGCATCACCAGCCATGAAGCCCGGCGACGCCATGCGCAGTTTATCGGCAAACTGATGCGTGAAGAGCAAAGTGCTGCTGTGGTGCCCGCACTGCTTGAGCTAAAAAACCCGCAGCGACACCGCTGGCTGGCAGACTGGCAGGAACGACTGGCGGAAGCCACTGATGGTTCAGCACTGGCCCCTCTGATGGAGGAAATGCTCAATCGCTACGATCACGCGGATCGGCAGCACCTGCGCAACCTGTGCCGTAATGTGCAGCAATCCCGTGTCGACCGTGAAGCACCGGAGGCCGCCCGCGACAAATTCCGTCGCGAGCGAAAGAAGCTTTCCGATTATCTCAACATGCTGGAGCGAACCGCACCGCTCTAAACAGCAGCGGGCGGTTGATATCAGTAATAATTCGCCAGCGACATCTTGTTAAACGGGGTTAGCTCATCACTGCGCCCCTCTTTGATTTTTTGCAGCCATTGCGGGTCTTGTAACAAGGCTCGACCCACTGCCACCAAATCGAACTCTTCTGCGGCCATACGTCGCAGCAGCTCATCAATACTGACTGGCGCGGCCTCACCTCCCATGGCCATACCATTCTCACCGATAAAGTCATCGTCCAGCCCCACACTACCCACGCTCATGGTGGGTTTACCGGTGAGCTTTTTAGTCCAGCCCGCCAGATTCAGGTCAGAACCTTCAAACTCCGGCTCCCAAAAGCGACGGGTGGAACAATGAAAAATATCCACACCCGCGTCCACCAGCGGCGTCAGAAAACGGCCCAGCTCTTCCGGGGTTTGCACTAATCGCGCGGTATAGTCTTGCTGCTTCCACTGGGAGTAACGCAGCACAATGGCAAAGTCTTCTCCCACTGCAGCGCGCACCGCCTTTACGATTTCCACCGCAAACCGACCACGGTTTTCCAGTGAACCGCCGTATTCATCATCTCGTTGATTGGTACCTTCCCAGAAAAACTGATCGATCAAATAACCATGAGCACCATGAATTTCAACGCCATCAAAACCCAATGCCTTGGCATCGCGGGCGGCCTCGGCGAAAGCCTGCACCACATCCTGAATATCATCTTTGCTCATGGCATGACCCACCACCTTACCCGGCTTCACCATGCCGCAGGGGCTATAACCGGGCACATCCTTATCCGGTCCAATACCGGGACGGCGCACAGAGCCCACATGCCAGAGCTGCGGAATAATCTTGCCGCCGACCGCATGCACCGCATCCACCACCTGCTTCCAGCCATCCAGCGCCGCCCCATGAAAAGCAGGCACTTGCTCATAACCATTGGCCGCCTTGTGATTGACCGTGGTGCCCTCAGTAATCAGCAGACCCACACCGGCCTCGGCGCGACGACGGTAATAGGCCACCACCTCATCATTGGGAATGTAGTTCGGTGAGCGCATCCGCGTCATCGGCGCCATGGCTACACGATTAGCCAATGTCAGAGACTTGCAGGAAAAAGGACGAAACAGCGAGCTAGAGTCAGTCATGGAAACCTCTGCCTGAAAAAGTGGGCTATACAAACACCCGGAATATGGCCGCCGACGATGGAACCGGAAAAGCGGGATCGAGTCATAGTTGCTATTTGCAACCTTATGCATAAAGGTTGCTTTTTGCAACCATATTGCCGAGACTGGCTCATATGAACCGACCGGACCCAGCCACAGATCCCTGCTCCCTCGCCCGCGGCCTTGCCGAGGTCGGCGACTGGTGGTCGCTAATGATTATCCGCGAGGCCATGTACGGCACCCGTCGTTTCTCTGATTTTCAGTCTCACCTGGGGGTTGCCCGTAATATCCTCACCGACCGGCTCAATAAACTGGTCGGCAACGACATTCTGCGCAAGGTGGATGTTGGCGAACGCGGCACCCGTTTCGAGTACCGACTTACCGATAAAGGACGGGATCTGTTTGTGGTGCTCACCGCCCTGCGACAGTGGGCGGATAAGTGGGTGTTTAATGATCTGCCCCCACTGCAATTGATCGACCGTCAAAATGGCAATCCGGTGCAACGGGTACAGGTGCTGGACAGCAATGGCAACCCGATAAAACTACATCAGGTTACCATCGCCGAAGCATTCATTAACCCCCAGTAGGCGGCACGGGAGGCACTACTGAGCCCGCGCGCGCCGATGGCGCCACCGGGTTAGGATCATTCAGATCGATACCCTCGAAGCGGCATAGCTCCTTAAGCGCATGTTCCATAACAGCTCGAGAGTGCCCCGAGGCCCGCCACAGAAACTCATGCATCTTCACATCTGCATCGTTCTTGCTTTCGCACTGCTTGGAATATTCCTCAAATGCCTTGAGAGAGATAATGATGTCTGAAACATGATTCGGACATTCACAGTCCACCACGCTTTTGATTTCCTGCAAACGCGTCAACTGTTCGCTGGTAAAATGCACCGCCGGGGGTGGCGTTTCCGGCACTACTGAGTGAAGAACCGGTTAATAAGCCCCTTATGACTGCATAAATTCACAATTCATTCTGAATTTTCTTATACCCCTGCACCAACCGCACATTGGTCTGCGCGACATCTTCGGAAAATGAGGAGGCATCGGCACGTACCGGCTTGATGCTGGCCAGGTCGGACTCCTTACGGATATTACTGGTGGAGGGAATATGGAAATTCTCCGGCACCACCACTCCCTCAACTACGGAGTTATGTCGCACTACGGAGCCCTCACCCACTTCGCAGTTAAACAACACGGAGTTAAAACCAATAAATACCCGCGCACCGACCTTGCAGGGGCCATGCACAATCGAGCGATGGGCAATGGAGGTATTTTCGCCGATCTCCACCTTGGCACCGGACTTGGAGTGAATCACCACGCCATCCTGAATATTGGAGTTATCGCCGATAATAATCGGATCCATACCACCCTCGGCATTCACTTCATCAGCGCGAATCACGGCGTAGGGGCCAATAAACACATTTTCGCCGACAATCACCTTGCCGCAAATAATCGCCGTTGGATCAACAAACGCAGACTCCGCAACTACCGGCAAATCACCACTCGGGTTCTTACGAATCATGTTCTATTCTCCATAAATATTCTGGCCTGATATCAGAGTTAAAGCGCATTTTAGTAGCCGAATTATCGCACGACGCCTGAAGCGCTCCGGGTGGTTTGTCTTTCCCGTGACCGCGTGCGACAGGGATGTCGCACACGAGCCTACAGGGAAGTATTCACGGCGTGTCACGGGAAAGACAAACCACCCGGAGCGCTAGCGCACTCTATGGAACCAACATCTTATGAAACCAGCATCATCAGCAATCAAACCGAGGCCAATGCCGCCCGCATCGAATCAATCACCACCTGATAATCCGGCCGCCCGTAAATCGCTGAACCGGCAACAAAGGTATCCGCCCCGGCCGCGGCAATCTCGGCAATATTGTTCTCACTGATCCCGCCATCCACCTCAAGACGAATCGACAGACCACTGTCATCAATCAAGCGACGCACCCTTTCCACCTTTTTCAGGGTGCCGGGAATAAATGACTGGCCACCAAAACCCGGATTCACACTCATCAGCAGAACCATGTCGAGTTTATCCATGACATACTCAAGGCAGTCCGGTGATGTGGCCGGATTCAACACCAGACCCGCCTTGCAACCCCGCGAGCGAATCAACTGCAACGAGCGATCCACATGGTCGCTGGCTTCCGGGTGGAACGTAATAATGCTGGCACCAGCATCGGCAAACGAACCGATCAGGGAGTCCACCGGACTCACCATCAGATGCACATCAATCGGCGCCGTCACACCATAATTGCGCAGCGCTTTGCACACCATTGGGCCTATGGTCAGATTCGGCACATAGTGGTTATCCATCACATCGAAATGCACCACATCGGCACCGGCGCCAAGCACCGCATCCACTTCCGCCCCAAGACGGGCAAAATCTGCTGACAGAATGGAAGGAGCGATCCAGTAATCTTGCTTGGCCATAACTACCTCTTGGTCTTAAACCTTGGCTGGCATTAACTCTGGCGCAAAAACGCGTCCAGTTGTTGAAGACGTTGCGGTGTGCCGATATCCCACCAGCTACCGGCAAAATGCTCGCCGGTCACCCCATCATGGTGCATTGCCGCTCGCAACAATGGCGCTAGTCGCGCCTCGCCATCCGGTAACTCGCGAAACAAATCCGGGTGGTAAACGCCAATACCAGAAAATGTCAGTTTCGCCGGGGCATTGTCGCGGACATAGCCGCAGGAATCCAAACCAAAATCACCCTCCGGGTGATGTTCGGGATTATTCACCAGTACCAGATGCGCCAAGCCTTGAGGCTCGCGCAGCCGCTGCATATCAAAATCCGTCCAGATATCACCATTAATCACGGCGAATGGCCCATCACCCAGTAGCGGCAGCGCGCGGCGAATGCCCCCGGCAGTTTCCAGCGGTGTACCCTCTCGCGACCAGACAATGGACAGTCCATGGCGATCACCATCACCCAACGCCGCTTCCAACTGCTCACCCAGCCAGGCGGTATTGATCACCACCTCGGTAAACCCGGCATCCCGTAACCGCAATAAGTGCCACTCGATCAAGGAGCGCCCGCCAGCCTGTAACAATGGCTTTGGGGTGTGATCAGTCAAGGGGCGCATTCGGGTACCCAGACCGGCGGCGAGAATCATCGCCTTCACAGCGCGAACCGATCCAGCAAGGCACCTAACGGTGCCAATTCCTGACGACGCTCAATTACCGTACGCAAATAAGCCACAAAACGAGGCACATCCGCCAGATACTTCGGCTTGCCATCGCGGTGACAAATGCGCGCAAAAATACCGATCACCTTGAGGTGCCGCTGCGCGCCCATCAGATCACAGTCATGCAAAAATTCATCCAGAGACGCGGGCACCGGCAACCCGGCAGCGCGGGCACGCTGCCAATATTGTTGCCACCAACCCTGCACTCGCTGCTCCGGCCAACTGATAAAGGCGTCTTTGAAGAGTGAGGTAATGTCGTAACTGACCGGCCCATATACCGCATCCTGAAAATCGAGAATGCCAGGGTCAGGATCACTGTCCATCAAATTTCGCGGCATAAAATCCCGGTGCACATAGACCTGCCCCTGACGCAGCACCCGATTCACCAGCAGATCAAAAATATGATCCAGCTCCGCACGTAAATCGGCACTGATCTCCACGCCCAGATGACGCACCAGGAACCACTCCGGAAATAACTCCAGCTCACGACGTAGCAAGGCTTGATCATAAACCGGCAACACATTGGGCTGGCTGATGCGCTGGATGCGAATCAGCGCATCCATGGCACGACTGAATCGCTCATCGGCGTTATCCTCATTGAGGATGGTCAACCAGGTCTCCTGACCAAGATCCGGCAGCAGCAAAAAACCCTGACTCAGGTCCTGGGCAATAATATGGGGCACATGGACCCCGGCATCCGCCAGCAGCCCGGCAATCCGGACAAAGGGGCGACAATCCTCCTGTGGCGGTGGCGCATCCATGGCAATCAGGCTTCGTTGTCCATCATCGCCAGCC
>PGZG01000113.1 GCA_002840115.1 Gammaproteobacteria bacterium HGW-Gammaproteobacteria-14
GAACTCAAGACCAAACCGACAAGGATTAAGACTGCCCGTGCAATTTATAGGCTCCCCGGAATCATTGACGTTATTCTGAAAATCAACATCAAAAATCACCCCTTCGCGGCCGTAAATAGAAGACATTTCCTCCTCTACCAACGGTTCCATGGCACAAACGGGAATGCTTAACAGCAACATAAAAGAGATGCGCACTAACATATGCCCGGCCCCGAAGAGCACGAGGTTAACCGGAAGTGCTGGATCAGGAGACCCTCTGCACGACTATCACCAAGGTTCGCGACTCGCGTTGTAATGGTTTGGTTATTGCCAACACCTGTAGCGATCGGGCCGGGACCATCGCCGGGACCATTGGTGTAATTCTGGGTGCGCTGCATGCTGAAAGCTTCACCACGTACATCAATACGCACAGGCCTTTTAGCAAAGGCTTGAAAAGAACCGCAGGCCTGACAGGCGCGGAAGAAAATGCCATCACTGGTGCTATTCCGTGCATTACGTGTACCACTGCCGCCAGGATACCAGTCCCCCCATCGGGAGTAGCCATGAGAGAGTCGATAGTCCTGACAACGCTGATCCCCGGCAGCGCAAGGAACATTCCAGTTATTGACATGATAACGGGCAGTCTCATAACCCTGCGTATCACCACTCATAAGGCCATAAAACTTGCTATAAACCGGCGCAACATCAGGAATTTTTGGTAACTCAATATAAAACCCCCCCAAGCTTCCTTCAGCGCCGATCACAATCGCCTGATAATAAAGCTGCCCAAATGGGATATAGGCATCAACATTGCGGAAATGCAGACCCTCTTCCGCATCAAATTGCGGCGGTGCACCGACTGTATCTGTTGCCCCCCCTGAACTTTGATTCACGCTAAAACGAAAATCACCACTCAAGCGACTGTGATAAAGCATGCCAAATGTACGATTGGCTGGATCAGTGAACTGGAACGCTCGAAAAATACTACCTGCGGCATTACCACGAATAAGTGTTTGGCTTTTCAGCAAACCATAGCGGCTACCAAGCTGCTGATTCCAGGGGTCACCAGGATCCTGTTGTCGCGCGGTCTCAATTTCGCCCCAAAAAGAAAAGGTGTAATCCGGTTGATTCGTCGGTGCCAAAAATTCATAAATGCTTTTCGTTGATGGTGTTCCGTTGCAGACCCCGTCCGTGCCATTTACGCACAGACCGTCAAAAGTCATACCCTGCGGCGACCAGGCTCTTATCAGATAGGGGTTATCAAAGGGGGCAAAATTGCTGATCACTCCGCCACGGGGACAAGCAAGACTATTTGCATCACAAGCTGCTTCATTCCAGTGGCTACCACCGACACCGGCACCGGAAATATTGCCGCCATACCAACGCAAGTCACCGCGTCGCCAGCAGTTTCGGTTGCCCGCCGTATTGCCAAAAGAGGTACAGGCGCCCAACGGGGTGTTGCCAACCTGCTCCGCATAACTGGTCGGCGCCATGGCAAATTGAAAATCATCAAAGGCAATCGCAATCCCGGTGCCGGACACACCCTGAAGCTCGCCTTCAGTCAGCGACGCCATGCCGACATAGGACGAAGCCAGCGCAGGCAAGCCAGCAGCAGGATCAGCAGTGATCTCGACAGCAATCTGCTCATAAATAGCCACAGTGATGATTTTATTGTTATCCGTGGACAATTCTGGCGAAGACGGCACCACGGCATCAGCGGCGAGTACCGTCAACCCAGTGGCAAATACAGACAAATTGGCAGGGCAAGACAAAAAGCAGGCCGACGGACACCCGGGCCTGCTTTCAGGTTATGTTGGGCAATAGCAGCTTGGCTACCCTGTGGTTAGTTTGCGTTCACCACCGCCGAAACATCTTCTACAGAAGGATCTGAAAGAGCATGCAGTGTCTTCAGGGATACGGGCAGCTGCACTCGGCCGGCAAAGTTCACGCCTTCCCCGAAATCCATTGGCAGGGTATTGAATTGGGGGTGCCAGCTGAACAACATCAGCCCCAGCTGATCGCCGTCGCGCAAACTTACCGCCATCGGCGGCAGCGCGGTTGCAATACCCGGGCGCACAGGCGCCATCTGATTATTAACCGGTCTCGGCCGTGAAGAACCCGCCCTCCGTACCGCCAGTGCCACCAGCAGCGGGGCAGACTCCGCCGTATCGGCGACCAACTGGACAACAGGCGTGCCAAAACGCTTTTCGGCGCCGTCCGCCGTGTGCAAAGGCACAAAGGCCGGGCGTATCCGGCCATCACGGGGCTCAGCAAAACTCTCCGCCAACATATTGCGGCTTCTGAGCCCTGCAACCCAATCCACCGGCGCCGTTAACCAGCGACGGCTACCACTGCGACGACCTTTCAACTGTACACGATCAAAAGCTACACTCTCGTAGCGCTCCGGCCAGTCATTCAGCGCAACGCTCCAGTCACTCATCGACAGGCAAACCGATGGCAGGCCGGGCGGCGTCCCATCACTCAGCTTGGCACTCAGCCAATCCGCCACCACTGTATTGGTACGCTGTTTTTCACCATGACAATGCAGCCATTTATCCCAGTACCAGACGGGCGTCGAGGAAGAGTGCTGCTCTAATGGCAACAAATGGCCTCCGCTCTGGACAATCAAACTGACGTCGCCACCGGCACGCCGCAAACAGTCACGGCTCTGAAGCGCCTGATCTACATCAAACAGTACATCACGCAAACCCTGTACCATCAGCACATCAACGGAGCGTTGCTCCTCGCGTTCACAGTAATAGGAAAAACCGTGTGGTGCGTAATGCTGCTTTAGATCTTCTTCAATGATCCCCTGGCGGGCAAGGGCGAAGTTTTCACGCAGATAGGGATGAAGCTTGCGAAAGTTCCACCAGTCTCCCATCACATACAACAGCCTGATCCAGCCACCTTTTGGCACATCACTGGGCGCCAGCGTTTCGGTAATGTCGTACCAGGTGGTAATCGGCACAATCGCGTCTATCCGCGGCTCTTTCACAGAAGCCAGCAGCTGCACACCGCCACCGTAGGATTCGCCGATCATGCCTACTCGAATCTCGCCGTCGGCATCACGGGCCAAACGAGGAATATTCTGCTCCGCCCAATCCAACAAGGTGCTGACATCGCGCACTTCTTTTTCGGGATCCATGACGTTGATAACACCATCGGTATTGCCGTGGCCACGCTGGTCCCAGGTAATCAGCCAGAACCCCCGCTTCCACAAATCCTTGGCGATCAGTCCGGAAGGGATAACGTTTTCATAAAGCCCTATCACCCCGTCCATACGCTTGAGACCAAAACCGTGGGTATGCATCACCAGCGGCGCCACCTCCCCAGCCGTCAATGCAGGCTGCCAGACCGTTGCGCCAATACGAGCACCGTCATGCGCGGTCACGGTGATTTGGTAACGTTTGGCCTTAAGAGGATGCTCACCCATGGATGGCAGTGAGGTACGAGCAGAGCAGGCCGCCAGCAAGCTGAGCAGCGCCAGCAGAATCATTCGGTTCATTATTGTTCTCAGGTATCGAGCCGCCACTATACGGCTTCGATATGATCCCGCCCGTGGTCGAGCGCCAACAGCGGCACGGGGTGCCAGCACGATGGCAAATACGGTCAGTCGTTCAGATTTAATCCGCGACGATAGTCAGAGGGGGTCGTACCAGTCCAAACCCGGAAGCGGCGCTGAAAAGCTCGCAAGTCCGCAAAACCCAGTCGCTCGGCAACCTCCCGCACAGTGACACCAGACATCGACAGATACTCTCTTGCCAACTGCAGGCGCAAACCATCCAGCAACTCTTGCCATGTCATCCCAATCTCCGCCAGACGGCGGTCCAGTGTGCGCACCGACATACCCAGACGATCCGCCGCCAGCTCCCGGCGTGGCGAACCGGTAACCATAAGATCATGAACTTGCATTTTCAGCTGATTAATAAAACTGCCGGCCTGCTGCTGCTCTTCAAGCTGCCGGGAGGCAACCGCTTCTGCCATTCGCTGAACCTCATCACCATAGGCATTGAGCTTTACATCCAGCGCATCGGGCCCCAACTCCATGCCGGTATGGCCAGCGTTAAACTCAACCGGACAGTTAGCCTCCCGTTCAATTATTTGAGTGGCAGAGGCAGAAATTGGCCCATACTCAAGAAAAAGACGACGCGGAGACAAGTCCTGATGGCCGCTAATCAGACGATACACCCGACCCAACAACACCAATATGCATTCAAATATATGACGCCGTAATACCGGATTCTGATGCACCGCATGCAGTACCATCAGCATCCCATCACCTCGCTCGCTCAGCGCCAGACTGCCGGCAGTTCCGGAGATCAGAGACTGATAACGCACGACAATTTCAGCCGATTGCCGCACCGTAGCAGCACCCATGGTCAGCGAAGAAATCACTCCATAAGCCGCCGGCATAACCTGCTGGCCAAGACGAAAACCAATCATCTCATCGCCGCTAACCAGAATAAGTTCCATCAAAAATTTTTCATATCTCGAAAGCGGGACTCTGGCCGTTGGCTGCAAGTGAACCGCAGGGTCCAAACCGCAACTCAACAGCAAGTCATGGGTGGGCAGGCCAAGTCGCTCACCACCATAAAAGAACTGGGAAAGCGCTATACCAGTAACGTAGTACTCTTCTTCAGAAACCAACACGCCCCCATGAACCTGAATTGTAATAATTATTTAGCTAGCCATCAGACAAACGGCTGCGATAATCCGAAGGTGTCATGCCTGTCCAAACCCGGAAGCGGCGCTGAAATGCGCGCACATCAGCAAATCCGAGTCGATTGGCAATAGTTTGAATATTCACATCCGTGTCAGCGAGGTACTCCCTTGCCATTTGGGAACGCATGGCATCCAGCAGCTGCTGCCAGGTTAATCCCACCTCAGCAAGGCGACGATCCAGAGTGCGAACAGAAACATTAAGGCGATCCGCAACAATTTCCCGACGCGGCGAGCGCGCCACCATCAGATCACGCATCTGCCTTTTTACCTGGCTCAACCAGTCCTGGCTCTGTTGCTGATCTGCCAACTGCTTGCGCGCCAATTCTTCTGCCACCCTAAGCTGCTCCGGGTCATGCATATTCAATGGCGATGCCAATGCATCCAGACTCAACTCAATTTGATTAGCAGGGGCGTTGAATCGAACAGCACAACCGTAAAGCTGTTCCATGGCACGGCGAATATCGGCACCAGGGGGGGCGCACTCCAGAGACACCGACAAAGCGCCGAAATCTGCTCGACCACTCACAAAACGGAGCATGTGCGCTGTCAGTGCTAACACATTGTCTGTCACATGGCGCCGCATCACAGGATTTTGATGAACCATAGTCCATGTGAATAGCAGACGGTCCTCTTTTTCCGTCACCTCGAAACCTTCCGCATTGCCACCGGCTAACGCCTGATAACGGACCCCAAGCAACAGCGCATCTCGACCATTAGCAGCACCAAAAGCCAGTGATGGCAGGGCGCCGTAAATTGCCGGCATTAGTTGATGGCCAATATGAAAGCCCAGCATTTCATCGCCGCTTTGCAGCACCAACTGCAGCAGAAAGGTTTCATATTGACGCTGGGATATTCGCTGCGATGGCTGCAAGGCAACTACAGGATCAAGGTCGCAGGAAAGCAAGATGTCACGCGCCGGCAGACCCAGCCGTTCAGCACCATACACATACTGGGATAAGCCCATCCCGGTAATGTAATGCTCGTCAGGCAACTCCGTCATTCGGCATTCCTTTGATGAGAATCATCACCCTGAGAAATCAATCTACTCAATCATGCCGGGGCAAGGCGCGCGGCGCATGTCCTGCGGCCTCTATAACATCGGCGGGCAACAGGATTTCCGTGGCAACGGGCAAGTGGTCCGAAAGCCGACAATCCGTCAGCACCTGGCGCTGCTCCACCTTTAGTGATGACGATAATAATATATGATCAATATGGCGATCCGGCGCCCAGCTGGGATAGGTCAATAAGTCACATGTCGGCAATAGTAAATCAAGATCCGCCAGTGGCGAACGCTCCAGATGATCGGTGCGGCAATTAAAGTCTCCCATAATAATCACATGCTGATACTGCTTGAGCAGACGGGCCAAATAGGCAAGCTGTGCATTACGGTACTTTTCTCCCAATGCGAGATGAACACCAACCAGAATCAGGGGGTTATCCGGGTGTCCATAACGGG
>PGZG01000114.1 GCA_002840115.1 Gammaproteobacteria bacterium HGW-Gammaproteobacteria-14
AAAGGTCACAGGGGAGGGCAGGATGGCGCTGTAGTGGGTCAGCATTTCCAGTGAGACTTCTGCTTCATTGGCCAGCGGGTGCTCTGGTGCGGCCATGAATACCAGCGGGTCTTCCCAGATCGTGGTTTGCTGTACCCGTGGATCGGGTTGCGGCGGCAGGGTTACTACGCCCAATTCCAGATCGCCATGGAGCACGCCTTCCCAGGCTTCTTCTGAATCAATGAAGTGAATATCCAGCTGTACCTGCGGGTATTGACGGGAGAACTGGCGCAATACCGGGGGGAGTCGGTGCAGGCCGATGTGGTGGCTGGTGCCGATGCGCAGTTTGCCGGTGACGTGGCCGGACAGGTTGGTGATGCTGCGGCTTATGTCTTCCATTTCTCGTAGTACAGCGCGGGCTCGGGGCAGCAGGGCCTGACCAGCTTCGGTGAGGTGAATCTGCCGGCCGATGCGGTCGAACAGGCGGGCGCCGAGTTGCTCTTCCAGCTGGGCGATGCGTTTGCTGATTGCTGGCTGGGTGAGGAATAGTTGCTCACCGGCGCCGGTGAAGCTGCCGGTGTCGGCGACGGAGATGAAGACTTGCAGGCTATGAGTGTCCAATTTTGCTGTCCTCCGAGCGTTTCAAAGCGGCACTTCAGGTTGGGCATGCATGCAGTTGTATTGTGGTCTCCGGGACACGCCGTGAACCCATCCCTGGGGGCTTGCGTTCGGCATCCATGCCTCACACAGTCCCGGAGACCACAATACAACTGCATGCAACCGGGCATCTCGCCAACTGAAGGGTTTTTAAAAAAATCAGCCGGCACAGTGTTTGGTGGTATTTGGTGTGCTTTGCCTTTACGGGACCATCGGAGCCATGGATGGCGGAGATGAGCTACAGGGACGTACTCGTGCGTGTCCCGGAAAGGCAAAGCACACCAAATGCCTGCCCACCCCTGCGGCGCCGGTTTTGACTTCCGCTCCCAGTTCATAACCACTGGGAATGCTTTGAATAATAAATATGAATTGGATTTATGCAAGCCATCTCCGTATTGTGCCAAGCCTGACACGCCCCCATCGGGGCAGGCTGGAGAGAAATCATGGCCCGTACGCTCTACGACAAACTCTGGGATGCCCACCTCGTCAAGCAACGCGACGATGGCTCCGCGCTGATCTATATCGACCGGCAGATCATTCATGAAGTGACCTCGCCGCAGGCCTTTGAAGGGCTGCGACTGGCCAATCGGCAGCCGTGGCGGGTCGGCTCCAACTTTGCCACCCTCGACCACAACGTGCCGACCACGCCGTTCAAGAATGCCAGCGAGATCGAGGACGAGACGTCGCGCATTCAGGTACAGACGCTGGAAGACAACACCCGCGCTTTCGGTATTCGCGAATTCGGTATCGGCGACGTGCGTCAGGGCATTGTTCATGTGATGGCGCCGGAGCAGGGCGCGGTGGTGCCGGGCATGACCGTGGTCTGCGGCGATTCGCACACCTCCACCAATGGCGCGCTGGCCTGTTTGGCCCACGGTATTGGTACCTCGGAAGTCGAGCATGTGCTCGCTACCCAGTGTCTGGTGGCGAAGAAAATGAAAAACATGCTGATCCGAGTGGAAGGCGAGCTCGGTGCTGGCGTCACCGCCAAAGATGTGGTGCTGCATATTATCGGTGTGATTGGCACCGCCGGCGGCAATGGCCATGCGATGGAGTTTGCCGGCAGCGCGATCCGTTCGCTGTCGATGGAAGGCCGGATGACGATCTGCAATATGTCGATCGAAGCCGGTGCCCGCGCTGGCATGGTGGCGGTGGATGACATCACCATCGATTACGTTAAAGATCGTCCGTTTGCACCGAAGGGCGCGGACTGGGACGCAGCGGTGGAGTACTGGCGCACGTTGGTTAGCGATGCCGGTGCGAAATTCGACACCGTGGTCGAGATTAACGCCGCCGATATCAAGCCGCAGGTGTCCTGGGGCACATCGCCGGAGATGGTATTGCCGGTGGACGCCACCCTGCCGATTCCGGAGCAGGAAAACGATGCGGTGAAGCGTTCCGGCATGGAGCGTGCCTATCAGTATATGGGGCTGACGCCGGGCATGAAGATCACCGATATCAAGGTGGATCGGGTGTTTATCGGTTCCTGCACCAATTCGCGCATTGAAGATCTGCGCGCGGCGGCGGTGGTGGCCAAGGGTCGCAAGAAAGCGGACAGCGTCAAGCAGGTGCTGGTGGTGCCGGGCTCCGGTCTGGTCAAGCAGCAGGCGGAAGCGGAAGGGCTCGACAGGATTTTTGTCGAAGCGGGCTTTGAATGGCGTGAGCCGGGCTGCTCCATGTGCCTGGCGATGAACCCGGACAAGCTGATGCCGGGCGAGCATTGTGCTTCGACGTCGAATCGTAATTTCGAAGGTCGTCAGGGTAACGGTGGGCGCACTCATCTGGTTAGTCCGGCGATGGCGGCGGCAGCGGCAGTGGCCGGCCATTTTGTCGATATTCGTGAGTTGGAAAGCCGCGAGCTCTGAGGAGAACGTCATGGACAAGTTTATTCGTGAAGATGGTCTGGTGGCGCCGCTGGATCGTGCCAACGTCGATACCGATCAGATTATTCCCAAGCAGTTTCTGAAATCGATCAAGCGCAGTGGCTTTGGTCCGAATCTGTTTGATGAGTGGCGCTATCTGGATGAAGGTCAGCCCGGTCAGGACAACAGCAAGCGGCCGCTGAACAAGGAATTCGTTCTTAATCAGCCGCGTTATCAGGGCGCCAGTATTCTGCTGGCGCGGCGTAATTTTGGTTGTGGTTCAAGCCGTGAGCATGCGCCTTGGGCGCTGCTGGATTTTGGCTTTCGCGCCATTATTGCCCCGAGTTTTGCTGATATTTTTTTCAATAACTGCTTTAAGAATGGCGTTTTGCCGATTGTTGTCAGTGAGGAAGTGGCCGATGAGCTGTTCAAGGCGGTGCAGGCCAATGAGGGCTATCGACTGACTGTGGATCTGGCGGAGCAGAAAATCATTCGTCCGGATGGCGCGGCGATTGATTTTGAGATCGATGCGTTTCGTAAACATTGCCTGCTGAACGGTCTGGATGATATCGGCCTGACTTTGCAGGATGCGGATGCGATTCGTGAATATGAAAAGGGTCGGCAGCAGCGCGAGCCTTGGGTGTTTATTGACTGACTGGTGGTTGCGGCGGCTTGGGCAGGAACGCCTCCCACCGATGGACTGATGGAGTCGCTCCCCGATACTCGCTTGGTCCATCAGCCCATCGGTGGAAGGCGTTCTCGGGCATCGGAGAGTTGCGCCAGGTTTGTCGCCCTGAACATGAACTGAGAGTGATGAAATGACGAAAAATATTCTGGTAATGCCTGGTGACGGAATTGGTCCGGAGATTGTTGCCGAGGCAGTTAAGGTTCTCGAGGCGGTGAAACAGACATTCAGCCTCGATATCAGCACGGATGAAGCGCTGGTGGGTGGTTCTGCCTATGATGTTCATGGCGATCCCTTGCCGGAAGTGTCGCTGGAAAAGGCGCGGGCGGCGGATGCCATTCTGTTTGGCTCCATTGGCGGGCCGAAGTGGGATGCCATTGAGCGTGACAAGCGTCCGGAGCGTGGATTGTTGCGCCTGCGCTCTTCGCTGAATCTTTTTGCCAATCTGCGTCCGGCAATTTTGTTTCCGCAGTTGGCCAGTGCCTCCAGCCTGAAGCCGGAAATTGTTAGCGGTCTGGATATCCTGATCGTTCGTGAGCTGACCGGCGGCATCTATTTTGGTCAGCCGCGCGGTATTCGTGAAGAGAATGGCGAGCGTGTTGGTTTTAATACGGACGTTTACAGCGAGAGCGAAATTCGCCGCATCGGCCGGGTGGCCTTTGAGTTGGCTATGGTACGCGGCAAAAAACTGTTGTCGGTAGACAAGGCCAATGTGTTGGAAGTCACCGAACTGTGGAAAGAAGTGATTACCAGCATGGCCGCCGAGTATCCGGAAGTGCAGCTGTCGCATATGTATGTGGATAACGCGGCCATGCAGTTGGTACGGGCGCCGAAGCAGTTTGATGTGATCGTTACCGGTAACTTGTTTGGTGATATTTTGTCGGATGAAGCGGCGATGCTGACGGGGTCCATTGGCATGCTGCCGTCGGCGTCGCTGGATGAAAATCGCAAGGGTCTGTATGAGCCATGTCATGGCTCGGCACCGGATATTGCCGGTCAGGGTATTGCTAATCCTCTAGCCACTATTTTGTCGCTGTCGATGTTGCTGCGCTACAGCCTGGAGCGGGCCGATGTGGCTGACGCTATTGAGAAGGCGGTGGAGCGGGTGCTGGAAGATGGTTTGCGTACCGCGGATATCTGGACAGACGGGTGCCGCAAGGTCGGTACGGCAGAGATGGGCGATGCGGTTGTTGCTGCATTGAAAAGTTGAGTCGGAGGAGAGGTAGCTCTGCCGTGACGGCTTTGGGCAGGAGCGCCTTCCACCGATAAACTGATGGAGTCGCTCCCCGATACACGCTTGGTCCATCAGTTTATCGGTGGAAGGCGCTCTCGGGCATCGCAGGGTTGCGGCAGAGTTTCCGCCCCTGCAGTAACGAATAGAGGAGAGAGAATATGAAAAGCGTAGGATTTGTTGGCTGGCGTGGCATGGTCGGCTCCGTGCTTATGGGGCGCATGATTGAAGATAATGATTTTCGAGATATCGAGCCGGTATTCTTTACCACCTCACAGGTGGGTCAGGCTGGCCCGGATATCGGCCGTGATGTGCCGCCGCTGAAAGATGCCAACAGTATTGATGAGCTGAAGAAGCTGGATGTGATCGTGACCTGTCAGGGTGGCGATTACACCAATGACATCTATCCGAAATTGCGTGCTGCTGGTTGGCAGGGTTACTGGATCGATGCGGCGTCTGCATTGCGTATGAAAGACGATGCGGTGCTGATTCTGGATCCGGTGAATCGCAAGGTGATTGACGATGCTTTGGTTGCTGGCAAAAAAGATTTTATTGGTGGCAATTGTACCGTCAGTTTGATGCTGATGTCGTTGGGCGGCTTGTTTAACGCTGGTTTGGTTGAGTGGGCAACCTCGATGACGTACCAGGCGGCCTCCGGTGCTGGTGCTCAGAACATGCGAGAACTGATTGCGCAGATGGGTAAAGTGCATGCGGATGTGGCTGCTTCGCTGGCGGATCCCGCGAGTGCCATTCTGGACATTGATCGTCAGGTTGCGGCCACCATGCGTGGCGATGATTTGCCGAAATCTAATTTTGGCCATGCCCTGGCGGGTTCGTTGCTGCCTTATATTGATAAGCAGCTCGACAGTGGTCAGAGCAAGGAAGAATGGAAGGGGCAGGTTGAGACTAATAAGATTTTGGGCCGAAGTGTTAACCCGATTCCGATTGATGGCACCTGTGTGCGGATTGGCGCGATGCGTTGCCACAGTCAGGCGCTGACCATCAAGCTGGCTCGTGATGTGCCCATGGATGAGATTAATGACATCATTGCCAATGCGAACGATTGGGTGAAAGTGATTCCTAATGATCGTGAGGCGTCGTTACGTGATTTGACGCCTACCGCAGTGACCGGAACCTTGTCGGTGCCGGTGGGCCGGTTGCGGAAAATGAATATGGGCGGCCAGTTTTTGAACGCCTTTACGGTGGGTGACCAGTTGTTGTGGGGCGCCGCCGAACCGTTGAAGCGTATGTTGCGCATTTTGCTGGAGCGATAATGGATCGTGCCTTTAATGTCGCCCTGGTGGGTGCCACCGGGTTGGTCGGTGAAGCAGTGCTGGATTTTCTCAACGAACGGGCGCTGCCGATTGCCACATTGCATTTGCTGGCCTCTGAAGCATCCGCAGGTAAGCGGCTCGATTTTGCCGGTAGCTATATTAAGGTTGCCGAATTGAATGGCTTCGATTTTTCCGCTGTTGATGTTGCTCTCTTTGCGGTACCGCCGGTGGTGGCAGCGCAGTTCGCGCCGCAGGCAGCTGAGCAAGGTTGTGTGGTGCTGGATTTGTCCGGGATTTGGTTGGCAGACCCGGAAGTGCCGGTGGTGTTGCCGGGTATTAATGAGTCTGCTTTGGCAGATGTGCGCGCACGTAATCTGGTATCGGTACCTGCGGGTATCGCCGCCCAGGTTGCGCCGGTGTTGGCAGTGCTGCTGGATGAGCAGGGCTCAGCCGATATCACTAT